>JADBKO010000041.1 GCA_014896355.1 Bacillota bacterium | reverse complement strand
TGGAAATGAACCGTCCGGTGGATACACCGGTGAATACATCTGTTGGGTTTGTAACGGCAGTGGTGGCCTGCTTGCACCGGGCTCCCGATGTGAATAGCGAAGTCGTGACGCAGGCCAAGATGGGCGAAACCTTTCGCATCCTGGCTCAGACCGCAGGCGCCGGCGAACCGGTGGCCCAAGGCACGCCGGAAACGGAGAAACAGTCTGTCAAAGGGCCCCTCTTCCCTGCCCGTTGGTGGCACGTGGCCTTGGACTATGACGGCTATGAGGGGTTCCTGCCCGCCACCGACGGGCAGCCGGGACATCCTGCACCCGCCCAAGCAGCCGCTGTGGTGCGTAGCCTGTTTGCCAACGTCTATGCCGGCCCCTCGGTGGAAAGCAGATTACTGGCCACCTTGCCCATCGGCGTCCAGGTGGCGCTGCAAGATCCCGCGCCTGACCTGGGAGAAGCCGAGCGCTGGCTGCCCGTGCGCTTACCCAACGGCCAGGAAGGTTTTCTGCAGCGGGGGGACCTCTCCCTGCCCGGGCAGGAGTGGGTCTGGAACACCCCGGCCCAGCTCCGGCACAGCCTGGTGCACACTGCCCGCCGCTTCTTGGGCCTCCCGTATCGCTGGGGCGGAACGACCCCCTTCGGCATTGACTGCTCCGGGTTTGTCCAGCTGCTCTACCGGCTACATGGCCTGGCCCTGCCCCGGGACGCCCATCAGCAGGCCCAGGTGCCGCAAACCCGGCCTGTGAGCCGGGATGAGCTGATCCCCGGGGACCTGCTCTTTTTCGGCGACTACACTCATGTAGGCATGGCCATCTCGCATTATGAGTTCATCCATGCCACCACCTGGCAGGAGCCGGTGGTGCAAATCAGCGCCGTAGACCATCCCCATTGGGCCGGGCTGCGCAGGGAAATCCGCCGCTATGTGGTACCCCCGGACCGGGCGGAACCCTAGATCGTCCCGTGCCAAGCGCCGGCACGGGCATACGGGAAGGACGGCTGTTGGGTGCCCCCTTGGCGGGTTGGCAGGGCTGAGTCCGCCCATGCACATACGCGCCTCAGGCAGGATCCGGGAACACCCAAATCTCCGTCTGCTCCGGCAGTTGTCCAGGCTCCACCTGGGCGGCAGTGAGGGCCTGGGGCCGCGAGGCCAAACGTCGCACGTTCTTTTGCCCCCGCAGGAACTCGTCCACCGGAGCAATAGGCAGATTGGTTACAAAAGATGTACGGTAGTGCATGGGGATGGCGATCCTTGGCCGCAACTGAGCCACCACGCGCTGGGCTGCAGCCGCGTCGATGGTAAAGTAGCCGCCTACCGGGATCATCAGGATATCCACCGGCCCCAGGGCTGCCGCCTCATCAGGGCCCAGAACGTGCCCCAGGTCGCCCAGATGAGCCACCTTCAAGCCCTTCCAGCTGAAGGCAAAAATGGCGTTTTTACCTCTTTGGGCGCCCTTTTGGGCATCATGGTAGGATGGAAACGTCTGGATCCGTACGCCGCCGTATGTCCCGCCGATCTGGGCCCAGTCTTGTGTGTGCGGATCCAGCCCGCGCAAAACCTGAGCCTGCGGCGGCATCTGGGAGATGTTGTTATGATCGAAGTGTTCGTGGCTGACAGTGACGATATCCGGATGCAGCTTCGGCACCGGATACCCCACCCGTTGGTCGAACGGGTCCGTCACCACCTGCGTCTCGCCGAACTGCAGAACAAACGAAGAATGACCGAGCCAACCGAGGCCTAAGGCCGTATCCGTTCCGCCCATGCAGAGGATCCCTCCGTCCTAGTGGGATACGCGGCGTGTGCCGGCGGTGAAGAAAAAACCCCTGCCTGTCTGGCAGGGGAACTGGAGCGGGCGACGGGGTTCGAACCCGCGACATCCAGCTTGGGAAGCTGGCACTCTACCAACTGAGTTACGCCCGCACGCCTTTACCAAAAGCATTATAACCGATTCCTCCCCGTTTGCCAAGTCCCCGCAATCACTCACGTAGAATCTTACCGAAGGGGATCCGGCTCACTCACGACGAAATCTTACCGAAGGGATGGTCATGCGAATGTCACTCAGAAGCCGTCGTGAGTACCTGCGTACCATGCGCGAACGGTACGCTGCTGCGCACCAGCGCAGTGCGAAAGCCCGGATCATCGACGAAGTGGTCGACACCCTTCAGTACCACCGGAAATACGCCATTCAGGTGCTGGGTAGCAGCCACGAGCTGGCGCCGCCAGCGACCCGGTCCCGGAGGCAGCGGCCCCTCCGGTATTTGGAGGCCTTGCCCGTGATCCAGACCGTTTGGGAAGCCTTGGATGATCCTTGTGCAGAGGGGCTTCAGCCCGTGCCGGGCGGCCCTACACGAACGGGTTTTCAATCCGTACGCCGCAGACAACCTGGCCGTGAGTGAGGTCCTCCGTGATGATTCTGTCGCATGAAGCACCGGCGGCGCTGACGATGATCAAAGCGTCCCAGAACGACAGGCGGTTCAGAATGGAGCAGTCGATGGCGCGCAGAATGTCTTCGGGAGTGATGATCGCCGTCTCAAAATGGCTGAGCGACTGGAGGATGCCCTTGGCGAGCAGCGGGTCCAGCTGGAGCTTCTTGGTACAAACAACATAGAACTCCTGGAGGACCTGAGTGGAGAGGACCCCAACGTCCCCCTCCTCCCCCTGCAATGACCGAAGCAACGAGCGGGCTGTGTTCTGTTTGACCAGGTCGGTCTGATCCATGGCATACACCAGAATATTGGTATCAATGAAGGTCTTCGACATCGTAGAGCTCCTCTCGCCTCCATGTCCTGCCCCCCAGTTTCACCCCGGCCCGGTCCATCATCTGAAAACATTCGTCCAGCCAGTTACGCGACGACGGGAGCACGGTTTGGGCCAGCAGCTTGCGGATGAGCGCGTTCAAAGACATGTTGTGCTTCCTGGCGTATTCTCGACCGGCTTCGAGGAGTCTATCATCAACGGAGATCGTAATGTTTCTCACGCCAATCCCCTCTCCCGGACATTGCACCTAAACACATTATATGTGCACACATAGCATGTGTCAACGGAGAGAAGGGTCCCGGCGCATTCTTGTCCGCGTGATCCCCTCCCGGTGGTTCCAAACGATCCTCTTGTTGACGCCTGCACTGGCAGACGGGTATCATGGGATACGCTCCGGATATGCTGCCGGGTGTGTCAGCGAAGAGCGTGCGCCCGGCCAGTGCCGCCGGGTGGCTGATTGATGCGCTCCCGCGCGGGAAGGGACAAAATACGTGCGAGGAGCCGCCACGGGTGAGGAGCCGCCATGGGTGAAGTGAGAACGCCTGGGCCTGTCCGGAACGCGGATCAGGGACGAACACAACAGCCTGCGACCACGGAGGATCGTGTGGCCCCCCTTGTTCCGCCGTGGGTCCTGGAAGCGCTTCGGCGCCTGGAAACTGCAGGGTATCCCACCTACGTGGTGGGGGGCGCGGTGCGGGATTGCCTGCTGGGGCGGGATCCCCGCGACTGGGATCTGGCCACCGCCGCCACGCCGGAGCAAGTCCGGCGAGTATGCCCCCAAACTATCGATACGGGGGCGCGTTTCGGCACCATCACCGTGCTGCTCGCAGGCAAGGCCCTGGAGGTGACCACCTTCCGGCAGGAAACGGGCTATTCTGACCACCGTCGGCCGGACCAGGTGGTCTTCACCTCGTCTCTGGAACAGGACCTGGCGCGGCGGGATTTCACCATCAACGCCATGGCATGGCATCCTGAGCGGGGATTGGTGGATCCCTTGGGGGGCTGGGAAGATCTGGCCGCAAGGCGGCTGGATACCTGCGGCGAGCCGGGCCAGCGCTTTCAGGAAGATGCGCTGCGGATGTTGCGGGCCATCCGCTTGGCTGCGGAGCTCAATCTGCGTCCCACGGCGGCTGTCAAGCGGGCAATCTGCCGCCACAGAGAGCTGCTGAGAAAAGTGGCGGCCGAGCGCGTGCGGACGGAGTTCTCGCGGCTGCTGCAGGCGCCGGCGCAGCAGACTCGCGGTGTTGTTTACGGCCTGCGGCTCCTGCGGCTGACTGGACTTCTGGCCCTCATCGCCCCGGAGGTAGGTGCCACCTACGGCGTGACCCAAAACCAATACCACCGCTATACCGTCTGGTCCCATACGCTGCAGGCCGTGGCGGCTACCCCTCCGGATCTGGTTCTGCGCCTGGCTGCTCTCTGCCACGATCTGGGCAAGCCAGCCACACGCCGGGCGGGGCCGGACGGGCGGGTTCACTTCTACGGCCATGAGGTGGTTTCCGAACGGCTGGCGCGTAAGGTTCTGGGGCGGCTGCACTACCCCAAGGGGGTGGTGGAACAGGTCGCCCTCTTGGTGCGGCACCACATGTTCGCCGCCAACGACAAGGTCTCCGACGCCGGGATCCGCCGTCTGGCGGCGCGTGTCGGGTCCGAAAACCTTCCGGCGCTGTTCGCTCTCCATCGGGCGGACCTGTTGGCCAAGGGGCCGCTGCTGCGCGGAACTGGCCCTGGAGGAGCAGCCAGGCCGGAAGCGCAGCAGGGGGCGGCCGGCGGGAGGCATGCGACGGGCCGGCGGTACGAGACGGCCGAAGCCAGCCACCCGGCAGCCGCGGACGAGCTGGCCGAATTCGAACGTTTCACCGCCCGGGCCGAAAAAGTCCTGGCGGGCGCTGTGCCGCTGAAACCGGCTCAGCTGGCGGCGAACGGCCGGGATCTCCAGGCCTGGCTGGGGATCCCGCCCGGCCCGCAGGTGGGGAGGTTATTGCGCTACCTCCACCAGCAGGTGTTGGATGACCCGGCACGCAACACCCCGGCGCAGCTGCGCAGATTGGCGGAGAGCTGGCTGGCGGGCCAGACTTCCCCACGCAGCGGACGCTCTGACCCACCGGATTGACCGGCCGCCGGCACCGGGCGGTCCGGGCCGGCGGCTCGGGAGAACCCGGACCGCCCGCCGCGGTATTGTGGCAACGGCCCATTATGTCAGCAGCCTGCGCAATCGCTCCTCCCCGTGGAGAAAGAGCGGATATTCCCGGAAGCGCAGGGCATGCCAGACGTCCGCCTGCTGCTTCTGCCTCGCCAGCTCCTCCTCCTGTGTCTTCAGCCAGGGTGCCAGCAGCGCCGCAAGCTCCCGGTTGATGGCTTTGATCTGCAACCCTACGGTCTTGCGGTCCGCGCCAGGTTGCTGAACGATGGCCAGGAGGCGCTTTTTCTCTTCCACCAGGCGCCGTACGGCGGCATCCTCCTCCGGCCCCAGCGCGCCAGGCGGCAAGCTGTCCAAGTGCCGGTCCGGATTCTGTACCCAGTCTCGCAGGGTGTGCTCCATTCGGGCCAGTTCTTCCGGAGCCGGACCATCCCACGGCAAAGGAAGGTGGAGGGTGAGGCTGGCCACCGCGCAGGACGGCGGCGTGACGCCGAAGTAGCGGGAAAACAGGGCATCGGTCATGCGGTCGTAATGGGCCCCGCCGACCCCGTGCAGAAACAAATCCCCCACCAGAAGCCGGTTGA
This sequence comes from Bacillota bacterium, assembly GCA_014896355.1. Classification (GTDB taxonomy): domain Bacteria; phylum Bacillota; class UBA5301; order Bu52; family Bu52; genus Bu52. The sequence goes on along the minus strand of JADBKO010000041.1, from coordinate 15,985 downwards.
ACAGCGTGAGGGTCAGGGCCCGGGGACGGATCCCCCATCCCACCTGGGCCAGGGCCGACTGCAGCCAATCTGCCTGCGCCTCCGGCTCCAGGGCGGGCAAAACCAGGATCACCGGGCCGGGATCTGCCGAACCCAAAATTGCCGGGCCCGAATCCGTTCCATCCGGGGCCGCAGCGCCCAACTCGCCTGTTTTCCCGGCTGCCGCGCCGCCGGGGGCTACCCGCCCGCCCGCCGGCGCCTCCCCTGCCTCCGGAGCCTCCCCTGCCTCTGGAGCCTCCCCCGCCTCAGCGCGCGCTTCCTCGCCACCCCGGCACAGACAAGGGCCGCCCGGTGGCCCGGCAGCGGGATTCTCCCACACGTAGAGGCGATAGCGGCGGTTTCCTCCCTCCGGCACCCACCAGAACGGCAACTCCCACAGTCCCGGTCCTGTCGTCAGATCCGGGAAAGGGTTGGCCGTGTAGCGCAGGTGGTGCTCTTTACGGTAGCGGGCCAATGCCTCGTTGTAGATCTGGACAAAGCGATGCCGGCCGTGCACGAGTTCCAGAAAAAACAAAAGAAACCCCCGGCTCCGGCTTTGCCACGACACGGGAAGCTCCAAATAGTGCAGCGGCCCTTGCCAGATGCGGCGCTCCCAGGCCCTGCGCACCGCCGTGAGCCAAGTGGCCAGCCCCGGCCGGGCCGGCAGTTGCGGCGGAGCCGGGCCCGACGGGCCTTCCGCCCACACGTGGGGAGGGCTCGCGCTGACATTCCATTCCCCGGCGGCACCGGCGCAGCGCTTCAGGAGGTCGGCGGCCAGGGCTGCAAACTCCTCCCAGGCCCTGCGGCTGTTTTCCGGCAAACGGGCAGTCTCGGGCAGACGGGAATCCCCGCCCTCCAGCGGCAGACTGCGGCAGAATCGCTCCCATTGTTCCGAGGATGGCAGCGGCCATCCTTCCCAGGGACGGGATTGGTCCGATACGCCCAGCGCCACGTTCCGGACTTGCCAGAACCGCTCCCAGACAGGCCAGTTCAGGCCTGCCTGCTGCGTCGCATCGTTGTCCACCACCAGATTCAGGGCGGGAAGGCCCTGGTGCCGCGCGGCCTTTTCCAGCAGGAGATATTTCCATCCCACGCCGGCATGCGGAAAACCCGGCTGGTGCCCGGAAACGATCAGCGGCGTCTCGAGGGTTGCGGGGGCTGCAACAGCGGCCGCACCGCCAAGCCTGTCCACCCAGGCCGTGTACGCCTCGGCAAGCCTCAGGCATTCTTGCCGCACCTGGGCCGCCAACCGCTGCACAGGCACGCCCGCCACACGGACGCTCCAACCCTGCCGCCGGGCCGCATTGCTCTCCGCCACGGATCGCCACTGCGCCAGGGAAGGCTCACACAAGGACGCCCCGTCCTGCTCCGGGACTTTCGTCTCCTCCGGCATTTTCCTGACATGCATATCCGCATCACAGCTTCTCAAATCGCGCACTCCGATATCACACACCCCTGAATGGCACCCGCCGCAATGTTCCACATTTGCCCGCCTCCGCCGTCCACCTAGAGCACGGCGGACAGATCTTTCACGCCCACGGGCTCCCGTGAGGCCAGGGGCTCCCCGTACTGGCTCTGGATCAGCTGACCCCAGTAGGCAGCGCGGGTGCCCAGCCGGTCCAGGAAGTCCAGATTTCCCCGCACTGCGTTGAATTGGCTGGCGTAGGCCTGTACTGCAGCCAGCTTGACCGGCCAGACCGCAGAGATGTCCACCACCAAGGCAGCGGGCTCCACCAAGTTCCAGTGGCAGGAGAAATAGTAGAACACCTTGGGGATCCAATGGGGCTCTCCGGGCAGGTCCGTGTGGGTAAACTTGGCGTAAAAGCGCGCTGCCTCGCCCAGGCGACAAGCCGCCAGGTGGTCCGGGTGGGCATCTTCCCAGTACGGAAGAAACAGCACCCTGGGCCGCCAGCGGCGGTACCAGCCGGCCACCTCCTGCCGGGCGGACACGGTGTCCTGCAGATACCGGTTCGGCAGATCCAGCGTCACCCGCCGGGCCAAGCCCAGGAGCTGTGCAGCCCGGCGGCTCTCCTCCATACGCACCGGGACCGACCCCATGGGGGTCGGCTCGCCGTTGGTCAGGTCCAGCACCGCCACCGGCAATCCCTGCCGGGTCAGACGCGCGATGACCCCGCCGGCGCCGATCTCGGCATCGTCGGGATGTGGCGCCACCACCACGGCGAAGACGGGGGCCTCCGCGTCCCGGGCCTCTGCGGCCGCATCGGGACCGTCCTGATTCTGGACTGCCGCCGTTTTATCCGTTGCAGGCATGTTTCTGCTCGCTTTCCTTCCCCTCTGGCGCCAGTGCGCCTTTTCCCGCGACACCCAGCCGCTTCAGCTCCCGCCGGATCACCTCGTAGTAGTAGCGACGGCGCGCCGCCCAGTCGTCGAGCCCGCCTCCGAAACGACGCTCGAACGCTGGGTGGTAGATGAGGGGTACCGGCGCCTCTGTGACCTTGAGTCCTGCGTTCCACGCCTGCAGCCAGAATTGAAGCGGAAATCCGTAGCCGGGCTCGTCCAGCTGCAAACCCGTCACGGCTGCCAGGCGGTACGCCTTGAAGCCGCAAAACGCGTCGCTCAGCTGCCAACCCGTAATCTCGCGGATCACCTGGCACATCTCCGCGTTCAACTGCCGGCGGTCCCCGGGCGCTTCCGCGCAGCGGGGGGAATCCGGCAGATAGCGGCTGCCCGAGAGAACATCGACGTTCTCACGGCGAAGGCGTTGGAAAAATGCAGGGATCAGGGAGGGCTCGTGCTGGGCGTCACAGTCCATGGTGACCACGTACAACGCTCCGGCGGCCTGCGCCCAATTCCAGCCGTCCACGAGGGCCTTTCCGTAGCCCAGGTTGCGGGCGTGCCGGAGCACGTAAAGGCCTCGGTCTTCCACCTGCAGCTCCCGCAGGATGTGAGGAGAATCATCCTGCGAGCCGTCATCCACTGCCAACAGCGGCGCCTCACTGTAACGGCGCACGCCTTGCCACACCTGACGCAAGGTGGCTGCCTCGTTGAAGACCGGCATGACAATAAGATCCGTCAGATCCGCTCCGTCCGGCACAGAGTGTCCCCTCCTCCAGCGCCTGTGACCTGTGCAAACTCCTTTTGCAGCTGGTCCAACACGGGACTGCGGCGGCCTTCGCCCACCGCCTCTCCATCCAGCGTGCGGATCGGCAAGATCTCAGTGGTGGTCCCGGTGAGAAAAGCGCTTTCCGCCCGCAGGATCTCGCCCACCGTGAGCGGGCGCTCGTAAACGGGCAGCCTCAGACGGCGGGCGATGTTCAACACGGTCAGGCGGGTGATGCCCGGAAGGATGTTCTGCAGGGGTGGTGTCACCACAGCCCCGTGGATGATGGCAAAAACATTGCTGGACGAGCCTTCCGATACGTACCCGCCGCTGCGCACCAAAAGGGCCTCGTAAGCGCCGGCATCCTTCGCCCGTTGCTTCGCCAGAACATTAGGGAGCAGATTGAGGGTCTTTAAATCACAACGGCCCCAGCGTTCATCCGGAACAGTGATGACGGCGACGCCCTCTTGCCTCTCCGCTTCCGGGTGGGCCTGGCCTTCGCGCAACAGGGCAAACAGACTGGGGCGCACCCCGGCTGGAAAAGCGTGGCTGCGGGGAGCTGCACCCCGCGTGGCTTGCAGGTAGAAATCGGCCAGTGGCGCGCTCTCCAGCCCGTTGCGTCGCTGCAGTTCCCGCGCAATCTGCAGCAGATCTTCGCGCCGCCACGGCAGTTCCAGGCGGATCCCCGCGGCGCTGCGCTCCCAGCGGTCCATGTGCTCCTCCCAGCCGAAAGGCTGGCCTGCGTAGAAGCGCACCACTTCGTAGATCCCGTCACCGAACAAATAACCCCGGTCTTCCGCAGGCACCTTCGCCTCGGAATACGGGACGAATTCCCCGTTCAAATAGACTGTGCCGGGCCCGTGGACGCCGTTGCCGACTTCCGCCATGGGCCTCCCCTCCTTCAGACGGTTCCATTTGTTCGCGCCTGGAAGCCGCTTTCCTGCTAGGCCAGACCCGCAAATTCCACCTGCCGCAAAGCCTCATACAGGACGATGGCCACAGAGTTGGCCAGGTTCAAAGACCGGGCCGTAGGCCACATGGGGATATGGATGGTCCAATCGGCATGGGCGGCCAGCAGGCTGGCTGGCAAGCCCGCCGTCTCCCGCCCGAAGACCAGAAAGTCCCCGCGCCGGTACCGGACGGAGGTATAAAAACGCCGGCTGTGGGTCGTGGCCAGAAAAAAACGCGCGCCGGGGTAGGTCTGCACCAGCGCATCCCAGGAATCGTGCACCACCAGCTGCATCTGGTCCCAATAATCCAAGCCCGCCCGGCGCATGCGCCGGTCATCCAGGAAAAAGCCCAGGGGCCGTACCAAATGCAACGTGGAGTGGGCTGCGGCGCACAGACGCGCAATGTTGCCGGTGTTCTGCGGGATTTCCGGTTCCACCAGCACCACGTGGTAGAGGGGGTCAAACTCCGGGTCTGGGTTGCCAAGGAGTTCCAATCTGTCGCCTCCTGCCACACAACGACCGTCTAGATTCTAGCAAAGATGGCAGGAAAACGAAAGCCGCCCCGGCTCCCCGCCGTTCCCCGCGTTCGCCACCGCGGCCCGGAGGCGGAAGGCGGCCGCCGCACCGGGGCGGCCGGCCGGGCCGAGCATACCGCATGTCCGGCCCGTGTTGGACGCCCATGAGCCCCACGGGCCCTTCAGTGGGTCTGCCGCCGGATCTTCAGTCGGACCGGTTCGTTTTGGCTGGGCGTCACCTTGGGGAGGGTGATCTCCAACACCCCGTTTTGGTAGTCTGCCGTGGCTTCATTGGGCCGCACTTCGCCGGGTAACGCCACGGTCCTGTAAAAGGCGCCGCGCCTGCGTTCCTGCAGACGGTAGCCATCCCGCTCCACATTGTGTTCGTTGGCCACTTCCCCCCGTAGGACCACGGAGTTCGGATGCACGGTGATCTCCACTCTGTCGGGGTCGACGCCCGGGATATCTGCCGACAGCACGAAGGCTTCGCGGGTCTCCCGTAAGTCCACTGAAGGGCCCCAGGCGGCGCCAAGGTGGTCGTCGTCCCAGGGCTCCAAAAACGGCGCCATCCAGTGGCGGTATCGCCGCCACGGCCACCCCGGTTCCCAGCGCTGTAAAGACACAGAACACCCCTCCATTTCAGACTCTAGGCAGGAGCCACCGCAGGTCCGGGCACCCCCTTGCCTCTGGATCCGTCTGGAGCCCGGCATGAGGATGCCGGCGCAGGCACCCCCGCCTGAGCCATAGTCTGGCTCAAGGCCGCCGGCCTATGCCTGCACGGCGCCTCCGCCCGGCGGGAGGCAGGATTACAGACGGCTCTGTCGAAGCACTTTGAACCAAAACGGAGGTGGAGGCATTGCAGACGCCCGGGGCGGATTTCCGCGCGCTGTTGTTGGACCTGGATGGAACCTTGCTGGACTTGGACATGGACGCCTTCATTCCTTACTACATGGGCCGGCTGGCGAAGCGTTTCGCGCACCTGCTTCCACCCCAGCAGTTTGTTCAATACGTGCTGAAAGCCACAGGCGCCATGATCAACAATCTGGATCCTACGGTCACCAACCAGACCGCCTTTTTCCAAGCCTTCCTTCCCCTCATCGGCCGCCCGCTGGCGGAACTGGAACCCACCTTTGCGGATTTCTACGCTCGCGAGTTTCCCACCCTGGGCCAGCAAGCCCGGCCTGTGCCGGGTATCCGGGCATTTCTGGAGGAAGCCCTGAGGCGCGGCATGGATTTGGTGGTGGCCACCAACCCGCTTTTCCCACGGGAGGCCATCTACGCCCGCCTGCGCTGGGCCGGGCTGGAGGACCTGCCTTGGAAACTCGTGACCACGTATGAACATATGCATTTCTGCAAGCCTCACGCCGGGTATTTCCGGGAAATCATGGATCGCATCGGCCGGGAGCCACAGGACTGCCTCATGGTAGGCAACGATGTCCAGCTGGACCTGCCTGCGGAGGATATCGGACTGCGCTCGTTTCTGCTGCTGAGGGAGGGCGCCGCCGCGAACACTGCTTCAGCCAAACCAGATGCGCCGGGCGCCGGAGCCGGGCCAGTCGTGTTGGCGGCATCCGCCTCCTCCGGAAAGCCGGCAGTGCAGCTTTCACCGACCCAGATCTGGCAAGGAGTGAAGCCGCAAGGCTCCGGTTTCGGCGATGCGCCGGAAGGCGCCAGCGGGCGGCCGGAACCCACGTGGCGTGGGACGCTGGCGGACTTGAGGCGCCTGCTGTGGGAGGGCTAAGCCGGCCCCGGCTAGGCCGGCCCCCGACCTCCGGCCCTGTGGCATCCCCTTTTTCCATCGCTACCGTGTGATGTCCAGCAGAATGGCGGCCAATCCTGCTGCCACCAGCGGGCCGACGGGCAGACCCTTTAGTAGCCAGATGCCGAGGATGATCCCCACAGCCAGTCCGAGGACGATCTCCGGGCGTGCTGTCAAAAGCCCCACGCCGCGGGCGCTCAAATAGGCTGCCAGGGCACCGCCGACGATGGCCATCAGACCCGCCGGCGACAGCAGGCTCGCCAGGAGATGGGGATGCCGCTTTTCCTGAGCCAAAGGCACCAATACCGCCAGGGTGAGGAAAAACAACCCCACCGGAATGCCTGTCTGGCGCAGGGACGGGAAGAACCTCTCCAGGCCCAGGGCTTGCATTGCCAGCAGGACCAGAGCCGCATAAGCCACCAGTGTGGAGCGGGAGACTAGGCTCAGCACCAGCAGGACAGCCAGAACCAGCCAGTTTGGCACGCCCGTCCCCCTTCCCCGTGCAGCGGCATAACCCTCTACTTCATCTTCTTATGTCTCTTATGCCAGGGCTGAATGGAACAGACATCCGGATGGGCGGGCACCAGAGCTTTCCGTCAGGCGTTTCCCTGATTCAGGTGATGCAACCAGACGAGGACCGCCACGGCTGCCAACACATCCAGCCCGGCCGCAGCCAGGAACATGGTCCGGACACCGTGTTCCAAAAGCCAGGCAAAGCCAGGCGGCCCCGCTGCCACTCCGAAAAAGCGGACGCTGCCGTAGAGAGCGGTGATGATCCCCCGCTCGTTGGCCGCCACGGCGCTGGTGATCAGGTTGTTCAGTGTAGGCAGAACCAGCCCGCCTCCGAAGCCCATCACCCCCGCCGCCACGAAAAGCGGCACCACGCCCCGCCAAAACCCCAGGGCCACCAGGGAAACGGCGCTGGCCACGAGGCCGGTCAAAACCAGGTCATGCCGCCGCCGGATCTTCGGCTGCAACCACCGCCCGTTCACCAGCGCGGCCACCGTCAAGGCCGCCACGGGCACCGCCAAGGCCAGCCCCTTCCTGACCCCATCCATGTGGTATGTCTTTTCCAGAAATTCCGATAGGTAGAAAAGTACACCAAACAGCAGGAGCAGGAAAGAAAAACCTGCCAGAAAAGCGGAAAAGAGCGCAGCGCCCCGGCTTTTCGCCACTTTCCTGACCACCTGCCCATACTCCCTCAGCGCCACCGCCTGCGGCGCCTGCCCTGCGGCCGTCACCAGGAACCAGAATGCGATGGCCGCCGGCACACAAAGAGCCCCGTAGAGGAAAAAGGGGGCGTACCAGGCAATCAGGGCCACCAGCGAGCCCAAAATGGGGCTGGCCACTTTGCCAATGGCGTTGGCGGCCTCCAAAGCCCCCAGTGCCGTGCTGCGCTGGACGCCCTGGAACAGATCGCTGGCCAGGGCCATGACGATGGGGGCTGTGCCTGCCGCCCCGAGCCCCTGCAACACGCGGCCCGCCAGGATCCACCCGTAGGGCGAGGACGAAAACAAAGGCGCTGCCCCGGCCAGCAAACCTCCCAGCCCGTAGAGGGCCAGCGAGGGGACAATGACGGGCCGCCGCCCCAGCCGGTCGGAAAGAAAACCGCTGACAGGGATAAAAAGCCCCGCCGGGATGGAAAACAGCGAGACGATCAGGCCGCTTTGCAGGCGCGTGATATGAAGGGTGCTCTGGATCTTCGGCAGGATTGGAATCACCATGGAATTCCCCAGCACCATCAGGAACGGCACCAGGCACATGACAGCAAACGCCAGGGGCAGTTGGGAAATCTTGAGGCCCTTCTGCTGTGGGCCGTTCTGCTGCTCTTCTGCCGGCTTGGGCTGGGGGTCGTCGGGCTTGGCCACGGCCTTTCCTCCATTTGTTGCACAGGGTGAACTCGCCGGAACATGATGTAGGCTTTGCGGCAAGCCGGAGCCGTAGACTGGGGGAAGGAGGAAAGGGGCGGGCGCCGTAAGGGGCGGAAAAAGCGCGGAGAAAGCAATGAAAGAGATGAAAGCAGCCCAGGAGCCCGCGCTCCTGGGCTATACCTGGGCCATAGCACTGCCGCTCGCTTCGGATTCAGACGCCGGCTTGGCCTTCCCGCGCCGGGCTGGCCCGCCGCCCACAGGGCCGGCGGCCGCCCCTACGCCACCTTCGACGAAGCCGGCTTGGAGTTGGGCCGCGACCCCGTGACCACCCTCTCGCTGAACAGTACGATGGGGTACAGAATCAGGGTCACCACCGTGTTGACTCCCGCAGCCGGCAGGACCACGGTGAGGATCAGCGCCAGGAAGGACCCGGGCAGCCCTGCCACCAAATACGCCGTTCCCAGGAAAACAGCGCCGCTGAAGACCGTCCCCACGGCCGCCAGGATGCCGGCCAGAATCTTGTCGTTCACCCGGGTGGCCAGGGCCTTCACCAGTAGCAGCACGAAGAACGTGGTCAGGATCTTATCCACCATGTTGGCAACCTGCCCGCCGGGGAAAGTGGTCGTCAGCGCTGTCAAAATACCGGCCACGAGGCCGGCCAGCAAGCTGGGCCCCACCCTGCGCAGCATCAGAATCACAATGAACAGCATGGCCAGCAGGAAATCAGGCCGCATTCCCAGGAAAAAAGGCGGGCTGACGGCGTGAAGGATAAAGCCGATGGCCAACAGCAGGCTGGTCGTCACCAATTCGCGCAGAGTCATCTGATCTCTTCTCCTCTCGTCCAGTCTCGTCTCAACGGAACTCCCGGCCCGGTCCACAGAGCCACAGGCCTGCGTCCCGGACCCGCTCCCGGGCCACACAACCGGGCTAAGGAGCCAGAAACCCGGCTGCGGGCCTGCTTTAATGTATTCTCATTCGCCCCGTTTTGCACTTCTCCTGCTGGCGGCTGCGGACTTTTTTCCGCTCCCGGCCGCCGGGACGGGGACACCCATTTCCGCCGCTGGGCACCACTCCGCCACCGGGCAGCGCCCGCACTCCGGGTTACGCGCGCGGCAGGTGTTGCGTCCGTGGTAGATGAGCCAGTGGTGAGCATCGGCCCATCGCTCCTGCGGGATAATCTGGCAGAGCTCCCTTTCTGTGGCCTCCGGCGTCGGAGCCTTGGCCAATCCCAGCCGGTGGCTGACCCGGAACACGTGCGTGTCCACCGCGAGGGCCGGGACGCCGAACGCATTGGCCAGGATCACCGCCGAGGATTTCTTCCCTACACCGGGCAGACTCAGAAGCGCCTGGCGATCCGCCGGGACCTGGCCGCCATAGTCCTCAAGAAGCTTCTGACAGGCCGCCAGAATATGGCGAGCCTTGTTGTGGTAGAGGCCACATCCCTGGATATACTCCTCCAGGCCTGCCTGGCCCAGGCGCAGACAGTCTTCGGGCCCCCGGCAAACCTGGAACAACCGCTCGGTAATCCGGTTCACCTGGGCGTCGGTGGTCTGGGCCGACAAAATGACCGCCACCAGTAGCTGGAAGGGGCTGTTGAAGTGCAAAAGAGTCTTGGGGTGCGGGTAGCGACGGCCGAGAATGTCTAGAATGCGCCGTACCCGCTCCTGTTCAGGCAATGCCGATTTCTTCATCGGTCAGATAACAGGCGGGGTCTTCCTGCCAAAAATCGCCGCTTACCGCCTCGGCCCGGGCCCGGAAGTTCCCGTTGCAAACGTCCAGCCAGCGGCAACGGGCGCAACGGCCCTTCAGCAGAGGCCGGCGGTTCTTGAGGCCGGCCAGGATGGGGTGGCGGGTATCCTGCCAGATCTCCCCGAACGATCGCTCCCGCACGTTGCCCAGGTGCACGTGCTGGGTGAACTGGTCCGGATGGACGTCGCCCTTGTGATCCACCTCGGCGATGGCGATGCCGGAGCGGTTGCCGCCGTTACGCTGCAGCAATTCCCAGACCTTGGGCGCCCGCTGGGGCATGTGCCGGCGGGCATAGAGATACAGGTAGACCCCGTCGGCATGGTTGTCCACCGTCAGAATCTCCTTTGGCAGCCCCCGGCGGTGGAAATCCTCGGTGCGGCGGATGATCAGGTCCATGGCGGCGCGGGTCTCCTCGTGGGTGATGTCCTGCGCGATCATCTTGCTGCCGCGGCCTGAGTACACCAGATGATAGAAGCAGGCCCTGTCGATATTCTCGCCTTCCATGAGATCGAACACGTCGTTCAGGTCTGCATAATTATACCGGTTGATCGTGAAGCGCAGCCCCACTTTTTGTCCTACGGCCACGCAGTTCTCCACACCCTTCAGGGCCGCGGCAAAAGCGCCCTTCTGACCCCGCATGCGGTCGTTGGCGTCACGCAGACCGTCCAGGCTGATGCCCACATACCCTACGCCGGTATCCTTCAGCCGTTGGGCCACATCCCGGCTGATCAGGGTCCCGTTGGTGGAAAGCGTCACCCGCAGTCCCTTCTGGCGGGCATAGTTGGCGATGGTGAAAAAGTCCGGCCGCATGAGCGGTTCCCCGCCGGAAAACAACAAAACCGGTACGCGGAAATCCGCCAGCTGGTCCACGAAACGCAAAGCCTCTTCCGTGGTCAGCTCGCCCTCCTCCGGTCCGCCCCGGGCATCCATGTAGCAGTGGACGCAGTGCAGATTGCAGGCGCGGGTGGAATTCCACACCACCACCGGCCCCATGCCGGCGGCAGCCCCGTTCCGCTGCCCGTGGGAAGCCTCGCTGTAACGGAGGCGGTTGCCGAATTCTTCCGAGTCGAAGAGGAGCTTGCTGACCCCGATCACGAAATCTCCGCCTTTCCTCTCAAGTCCAACGATCCTATCGGCCGCCACCCGGCTTGGCGGCTTCCGCCGGTCTTGGCGAAAGCGCCTGCCAGCTAAACGCAGCGGCGGGAGGGTGAACGATCCCGCCGCTACGTCACGACTGGCTGTGGGCCTTTTCGACCTCTTTGGCTTTCTCCTTATAGTCTGAGCTCCGGTGGTCGGTCACGTAGAAACCCGAGCCCTTGAAAATGATCCCAGCGTTCTGGGTAATCAGCCGCTTCACCGGAGCACCACAAGTCGGGCACTTCGCCAAAGGACCCTCGGTGATGCGCTGGAAAATTTCAAATTTGCCGCATTTCGGGCAGCGATACTCGTAAGACGGCATGCTACTTCTCCCTCCTAGCCTAAGAAATAGCATCGCTATCCCTTGTTATAGCCCGCGGGCTGGGGGATGTCAAGCGACCTGCCGAGCGGCTGCCGAGTTGCATTCGGCTGCCTTCCAGCCCCGAAGCAGTCGGCCACACCGCAGGATACCCCAGACCGTTCCGCCCTTCCGGCCTTTTTCGCCGCGCTCCCGCGTATATATCCAACGATTCCATCCCTCCCAGGCGGCGCCGCAAGCCCGGCGGAATGCCGATGCCGGCCGAGCCGCCAGGGGCCCGGGAAAGCGGGGCTGAGCATGGCAGGGGAAACGGTCGCGCGGGGCACGGCGGTGCTGACTGCTGCCGGTCTAGTCAGCCGCGCCATCGGCCTGGTCTACCGTATTTACCTGGTGCGGCTGGTGGGAGCCGAGGCCATCGGCCTTTTCCAGATCATCTTTCCCCTTTACTGGGTGGCCCTGCTTTTGGGCAGCCTGGGTGTGCCGACGGCCGTGGCCAAACTGGTGGCCGACTACCAGGCCCTGGGGGACACCCCCCGCATTGCCCGGGTCATGCGTTGGAGCTTCGCCCTGGTGGCTGCGGCTTCCCTTTTTTGGAGCGTCCTGCTGCTTTGGTCCGTGCCGTTTCTCTCCGCCCAGGTCCTCAGCGACCCGCGCACGGCTCCGGCCTTGTGGGTTGTAGCCCCTTCCCTGCCGGCCGTCGCCATCGCTGCGGTCCTGCGTGGATACTTTGAAGGGCGCCAACAGATGACCGCACTGGCCCTGCTGCAGGTAGCGGAACAGCTGGTGCATGTGGGTGTCACCCTGGGGCTGGTTCTTCTCGTGCCCGGCGCCGACGCCCGGGCTCTGGCGGTGGTCCTGGCTGCCGGTTCAGTGGCTTCGGATGTCGCAGGCCTGCTGATTCTGGGCCTGGGAATGTGGCCGCGCTACCGGCCTCCGGCGGTGCGGGGGCCGTTTCCCAGGCCCTGGCCGCTGGCATCTCCATTCCCTGGCGGCACGGGCGTAGCAGGCACCGGATCCGCGGCGGGACAGGGCATGGTCCGGCGGGCCTCCGCGGCCTCTGCGCGCCCGGCTCCCGCTGCGCCTGCCTCTGTGTGGCGGTTCTGGCACCAAAGCGTCCTGCGCCGCATCCTGACCCTTGCCGTGCCTGCCGCCGCCGGGCGCCTGGTGATTTCGCTCTCCAGCACCGTCAGCGCCCTCCTGGTCCCCCGGGGGCTGCAGGCCGCTGGCTTCACGGTCAGCCAAGCCACGACCATTTACGGCGAGATCTCGGGCATGGCCCTCAATCTGGCCTTCCTTCCCACGATCTTCACCAGCTCCCTGGCCACCAACATGGTGCCTGCGGCAGCCCGGGCGGCGCTGCGCGGCCCGGCGGAGCTGCAGCATTTTGCCGAGCGGGCCCTGAAGCTCACCACCCTGGTCTGCCTGCCCATGACCGCCGCCCTGACCTTCTTCGGCCCCGACCTGGGCGTCCTGTTCTTCGCTTCCGAGCGGGCCGGTCTCATCACCCAGGCCCTGGCTCTACCCATTTTCGTCACCTACTGGCAGCAGGTTTCCACCGGCATCCTGCAGGGCAGCGGGCACCCTGGTTTGCCGCTGGTGGCTTCCGGCGCCGCCACCACCGCCGGAGCCATCCTCGTCTACCTTCTGGTTCCGCGGCCCAATCTGGGTCTCAACGGAGCCATCCTGGCCCTCAGCATTTCGTATCTGTTGGGCGGACTATTATCCCTGACCTTCGTGCAGCTTAAAACCCGGGCTGGGATCAACGTGCTGAAACACGTATTTCCCGTGGCCTTGGCGGCTTTCGGCGCCGGAGGGCTCACCCATCGGCTGTGCCTCTGGTTCTGGCCTGCGGCGGCTCAAGGGCCCGCCGCCTTGGCCCGCACCGCCGTCGGACTGCTTTGCATGGCCGGGCTCTATATGGCGGCCACCTGGCTCCTGGGCCTGTGGACCAGGGAGAACTGGCAAGTCCTGGGATTCGGTGGGAAGCCTGTCACGACTCGCCGCTAGCACGCCCTCGTTGGGGGGAAAACACAGCAGAAGGAAAACGCGGCTGCGCGCCGAAGAAGAAACAACTTCCAGTGTAAGAGAGGAGGAAGCAGCGGCCCTGGCCCGGAAAAGCCGGGAACCCCGCCGCTGCGCAACCGTGAAGGCCCGTATTACTTGGCAAGGCAAGCGCAAATTCGAAGCCGTGGCCGACTCCGGCCACCCTGTAACCCTGGATTCCTCCCTGGATTCCGGCGGTGAAGATGCGGGCCCGCGCCCCATGGAAGTGGTGCTCATGGCCCTGGGAGGCTGCACCGGCATGGATGTGGTCTCCATCCTGGAGCGCATGCGCATTCCCTTCACCGGCGCTCGGGTGGACATCGAGGCAGAACGCGCCTCCGAGCATCCCAAGGTTTTTACCGGGCTGGACATGACCTATCATATCTGGGGAGAAAATCTGGCTGCCTCGGAGGAAAAGGTGGCCCGCGCCGTCCAGCTGACCCAGGAGAAGTACTGCAGTGTGCTACACATGGTCAACAAGACGGCCCGGGTGAATTACCGCTACGTGCTGCACGCCCCCGGTGAGCAGGCATAGCGGCTAGAACCGCGGCAGGATCAAGTTCGTCAGCAACAGCACCAGCGACCAAACCGCAGCCCCTGCCAGGCCGCCGCCCACCAGAAGAGCACCCCGCAGAACCAGGCGGCAGCGGGGCTGTGTGTCCCATTGCCACTGGCGCACAATCTGCCGCAGAGGGCTACGCAGCTCGTGGAAGATGGCCCAGCCGCTGCACAGGCAGGCCACTCCCCAGCAGGCCCATTCGCACCAGGAGTGGCAAAAAATCCCCGGCAATGAAGGAGCGCGCCCTTTCCCCAGGCCTCGGCGGGCTCGGCGGAAAGATCCGGAAAACCGGTCATCGCTAATCCGGCAATTTCGCCTCCGTCTGCCCAGGTTCCTGCCTGCGGGTACAGGTGGTACAATTCGGACGGATAGGTTGCAACGCAGCCGTGGACGTGGACGAGGGAGAGACCGTGCCATGACGGAGGAGAGGCCGTGCTAGATCCCTTCTTGTGGCGGACCTTTTTTCGGGGCAATATGCAGATCGTCCTTTTTGTCTATGGCCTGGTTTTCTTCGTCATGGGGTTCGCCATTCTGGTGCGCAACCGGGGCCGGAGCGAGGTCCCGCTGGCCCGGCGCCTGAACCTGTTAGGGATTTTTGCGCTCCTGCACGGTGTCGCGGATTGGGGTAACGTCTTCATCCCGATCCAGGCCGCCTATAGCTCCCCGGTGACGGTCCAAGCCTTACGCCTGCTCCAGGTGATCATCAGCACAGTGTCCTTCGTGCATCTGCTCCTCTTTGGCTGGTGGCTGGCCGGGGACTCCTTGCCTGGCCGTTGGTGGCGGTGGCGTCTGCCGTGGGCCCTTTTCGGCGTCTGGCTGGCCAGCTTCATTCTGTATCCGGTGCTGCTTTACCCCGGCCACGTGGATGACTGGATCCGGGCTGCCGACATCTGGAGCCGCTACCTTTTCGCGTTTCCCGGATCGCTCCTGGCGGCCTGCTCTGTGGCCCTTCAGGGCCACGACCTGAACCGTCGCGGCATGCAGCAGCTGGTCGTTTATACGAACTGGGCTGTCGCGGCCTTCTTGGGCTATGCTTTGGTGGGTGGGCTGGTGGTCCCGGCGGCGCCCTTTCCGCCGGCCAATGTCATCAACGCTGAACGCTTCTTCGCCTACACGGGCCTGCCCATCCAGATCCTGCGGGGATTAGCGGGTTTCGGGCTGGCCTATATTTTCGTGCGGCTCTTGGAGATTTTCGATATTGAGGCGGTCCAGCGCCTGGAGGAAGCCCGG
Source organism: Bacillota bacterium (assembly GCA_014896355.1). GTDB lineage: Bacteria > Bacillota > UBA5301 > Bu52 > Bu52 > Bu52. The sequence goes on along the minus strand of JADBKO010000041.1, from coordinate 774 downwards.
GCGGCCACGGCAGTGCTGGCCGAACGCACCCGCATCGCCCGTGAGCTCCATGACGGCGTGATCCAGTCCCTCTATGCCCTGGGCCTGAAAGTGGAGCGCCTGCGCCGCAAGGCGGAGCGGGGGCAAAGCTCCGCCCAGGCAGGGGCCACCGAAGCCGACAGCCCGGGGTTTGCTGCGGAACTGGCGGCGGTGGTGGCTGGGATCAACGGAGCCATCGCGGATTTACGCCAGTACATTATGGGGCTGCGGGCCTCTTCCGTAGAACTCCCGCTGCGCGAGCAGTTGACCCAGCTGGTAGAAAACCTGCGCGCTTCGTTTGCCGGCAGACTGGAACTGGCCATCACCCCGGAGCCGCTGCCCCAACTGCCGGAAGAGCCCGCCCAGGACATCCTGTTGTGGGTCCGGGAAGCCGTCACCAACGCCATCCGACACGCCCGGGCGCGCACCATCGCCGTCCAGGTTCAGCGCTCGGGAGACGCGCTCCACATCAGCGTGAAGGATGACGGCCGGGGCTTCGATCCCCCCGACCTAGACAGGCTGGAGCCCGCAGACGGGCTAGGGCCCGAACACCATGGGCTGCGAAACCTGCGCACCCGTGCCGAGCGCCTGGGAGGCCAGACGCGGATTTACAGCTCCCCCGGGGCCGGGACCGAGGTCCGCCTCAGCTGCCCCTGCCCGGGGGGCGGCGTACTTCAGCCCGGGACGGAGCGTGACGTCCAGGGCTGAATAGGGCTGCGCGTGGCAGAGAGTGCCCAGATGTGAACACGTTCCCAA
>JADBKO010000040.1 GCA_014896355.1 Bacillota bacterium | reverse complement strand
TGCGGCCTGTGCCTGCCCAGCAGCCGGAACAGCCGGCCTGCGCCCGACCCGGTGCGCAGTCCGGCAGGGTGATCCGGAACGGCTCCGCCTCCTGCGGGGCGCGAATTCGCCGGAGCGGTTCGGAAATGCTTTCACCGGGCGGGTGGGTTTGTGAGGGACCAGAAAAAAGGAGGATGGCTTTGTGTTTGAACGCTTGTTTCACCTCAGTGAATTGAAGACCAACGTGCGCACCGAAGTCATCGCAGGCATCACCACGTTCATGACCATGTCCTACATTATCTTCGTGAACCCGGCGATCCTCTCCCAGGCCGGGATTCCGGCGGCACCCGTAATGGGGGCCACCGCCCTGGCCGCTGCCATCATGACCATATCCATGGGGCTTTTCACCAACTACCCCTTCGCCCTGGCGTCCGGCATGGGCCTCAACGCCGTCGTGACGTTCGGGATCGTCCTGGGCATGAAGCTCCCCTGGCAAACTGCCATGGGAATGATCTTCTGGGAGGGCATCATCATCACCCTCCTGGTTTTGACCAACGTGCGGGAAGCTGTCATGGACGCCATCCCCATGCCGCTGAAGCAGGCCATCGGCGTGGGCATCGGCTTGTTCATCGCCTTCATCGGCCTCAAGGAGGCCGGCTTTGTGGTGGCCAGCCCGGACACCCTGGTCAAGCTGGGGGATTTCCATCAAATGCCGGTCCTCGTGGCGGCCATCGGCTTGGTCATCACGGCATTCATGGTGGCATGGGGCGTGCGGGGGGCCATCCTCCTGGGCATTGTGCTCACCACCGTCGTGGCCATCCCCCTGGGGGTGGCGAAAATGCCGACCAAGATCCTCACCACCGCCATTGACTTAAGCACCGTGGGGCAGCTGGATATCCTGGGCGCCCTGCGCTGGGCGCTGGTGCCCACCATTTTCGCCCTGCTGATCACGGACTTTTTCGACACCATGGGGACGGTCATCGCCGTCGGCGGGGAAGGCGGGCTGCTGCGGAACGGCAAGCTGCCGCGCCTGAAGGGCGTGCTCCTGGTGGACTCGCTGGCTGCCGTGGTCGGCGGGCTGTTCGGCGCCAGCTCCGTCACGACCTACGTGGAGTCCGCTGCCGGCGTGGCCGCCGGCGGCCGCAGCGGGTTAACCTCGGTGGTGGCCGGCTTGTTGTTCCTGCTGGCCCTGCCGTTCACGCCCATCGCCGGCATCGTGCCGGCGGCGGCCACGGCTCCGGCTCTGATCGTGGTGGGATTCCTCATGATGCAGGTGGTGCGGGAGATTCCCTGGACCGACGTGGAAAAGGCCTTGCCCGCCTTTCTGACCATCATCGGGATTCCGCTTACCTACAGCATCTCCTATGGCATCGGGTTCGGGTTCATCAGCTACACGCTGATCCAGGTGCTGCGCGGGCACTTCCGGGACGTGCACTGGCTGATGTATGTGGCGTCCATTCTGTTCGCCATGAACTTCCTCCTGCCGCATTGAGGCGCAGGTGGAAGGCGCTGCAGTGTCCTCCCCGTAAGGAGAGGCAGGGCCCCGGGTACTTCCCGGGGCTCCGCCTTTGGACTGAAGGAGTGAAGGAGTGAAGGATCCTGGAGCCGCAGCGCGATACGGAAAACACCGTTGCAACACCCCGGCGCCGGGTGGTGGTCCTGGGCACGGGCAATCTGCTCATGGGAGACGACGGCTTCGGCATCCATGCCGTACGGGCCCTGCGCCGCCGGTACCGCTGGCCGCCCACGGTGGAACTGGTGGACGGGGGCACGGACGGGCTGGGTTTGCTGCGCTGGCTGGAACGTGCTTCCCATCTGTTGATCCTCGATTGTGCCGACACGGGCGCGCAGCCGGGGGCGCTGGCCTGTCTGAAGGGCGACGAACTTCCGGCCGCCTTTGCAACGGCCCTGTCTCCGCATGCCCTGGGGCTGCCGGAGGCGTTGGCCCTGGCGCGGTGGCAGGGGGCGCTGCCGGAGGAGCTGGTCCTCATCGGGGCCCAACCCGCCACGGTCCGGCCCGGGATGGAGCTTTCCCCGCCGCTGGCGGCGGCCTTGCCCCTGGCCTTGCGCATGGCCGTGGAGGTGTTGCGGCGCTGGGGCGTGGCGGTGCATCCCCGGGAAGGGCCTGGCAAAGGCGGCACGGCCGGCGCCGGTGGCTAGGCCGGATCTCCCTTTATCCTTCTTTTCCTTTCAGTTTCTTTCCTCCCTTCGTCGTCGCCTCCTTCATCCTGGCCAGGATGAGCTTGTATCCGTCGGCTCCGTACTGAAGAGAACGCTTCACCCGGCTGACCGTGGCAGAGCTGGCTCCTGTCTGTTGCACAATATCCCCGTATTTGTGCCCGGCATCCAGCAGGCGGGCCACCTCCAGGCGCTGGGCCATGGACTGGATCTCCTGCACCGTGCACAGATCCTCAAAGAAGCGATAGCATTCCTCCGGGTTCCTCAGCAGCAGAAAGGCGGAAAACAGCTGGTCCACCCAGGGGCTTTTCAACTTGCTCTCGGCCAACCGTGTCACCTCGATCTCGCGCGTCTCTCCGTCGCGGCCCGCCCCGGCCCGCGGGGTACGGCGCCGTGAGCCGTCCCCCGCGTACGCCGCGCCGGCCGTCCTCACTTCCGCGGGCTCTTGTGGGCTTCCCAGAGCACCCGGAGGATCTCCGCCACGGACCACGCCTGCGCCGGGCAACCTCTGGGATGATGCGGCCGGGCCCCGTCATAGATCTCGGAGAGCTGCCCGAGCCCTGCCTCGTGCAAAGCGGCCTGGATAGGCTGCAGAAAAGCCTCCAGCATCTGGGGCGAAGCGCCGTACACCTTGTTCCAGGCCGTGATGAAGGGACCCAGGAGCCAGCCCCAGACCGTGCCCTGATGATAGGCGGCATCCCTCACCACCTGGTCCCCCTGGTAGATCCCGCAAAACGCCGGCGCATCGGGTTCCAGGCTGCGTAGGCCATACGGCGTGTAGAGCCAGCGGAACACCGCATCCACCACCTGCCGGGCCTGCTGGTCCGTCAACGGGCTGAAGGGCAGGGAAACCGCCAGAATCTGGTTGGGCCGCAGGTCTTCCACCGGTTCCCCGTTGGGGTTGATGCCGTCATACAGACACTTGCGCCGGGACCACCAGAATGCCTCGCGGAACCTCTTTTGCACATGGTCTGCCAGCGCCTGCCAGGGCCCATCGGGCTCGAAGACGGACATGACCCGCAGCGCATTGTACCAAAGGGCGTTGATTTCCACTGCCTTGCCCTCGCGAGGAGTTACGACCCAGTCTCCCACCTTGGCATCCATCCAGGTGAGCTGGACTCCCCGTTCGCCGGCGGTGATGAGGCCATCCCGGTCCATGTGGATGTGGAAATCCGTGCCCTCCTGGTAAAAATGCAGGACATCGTGAAGGGCAGGCAACATCTCCTGCCGCACGAACGCCTCGTCCCCGGTGGCCTGCCAGTAGGCGTATACCGCCTGGACGAACCAGAGGGAGGCATCCACCGTGTTGTAGAGGGCATCCTCGCCGAAATCGCTGAAAACGTTGGGCAAAAGGCCGTGGCGGCGGTTGCGGGCAAAGGTGGACAGGATCTGGCGGGCCTCATCCCAGCGGCCCGTGGCCAGAGTCAGGCCGGGAAGGGAAATCATGGCGTCCCGGCCCCAGTCTGTGAACCACGGATAGCCGGCCAGGATGGTGCAGGTGCCTGTGGACTGCCGCTGTACCAGAAACTGGTCTGCCGCGCGGACCAGGACCCGGCTGAGAGGGGTGTCCGGCAAATGGGGGCGGGCCTTGTCCCAAAGCGCCCTAAGCCGCTCCTCTTCCCGCCGGCGGGCGCCCCAAGCCGCAGCCGGAGTACCCAGCCGGCCCAGGCGCTGCAGATCCTCCTCCCGGGCCTCCGGCCCGTCCGTCGCCGCAGCGGCGGGCCCCCTCTCGGCGAACGCCTGACTCCCCGCGGCGGGCAGGGCAGCGGCGGAAAACACGGCAGCTTCCCCGGCGCTCAGGGTCACCACGAAGGATCCCGGTGCAAAAGCGTCCTCCTCACAGGCCAAGCCCCGCTCCTGCTCGAGATCGTAATGCAAGCCGTAATACCATTGCCGCTCCGGCCGGTAGACGACGGCGCCGACAGGCGGGAAGGCACGGCCTCGCAGGGACGGCCCAGGCTGAACGCCTCTCGCCGCCGCAGGCCCCCCCTTTCTGCCGGTGGCCCTGCCGGCAGCGCCCCGGGAGGCCGAACCCGGGCTCGGACCCTCGGAAAGCGGCGCCTGCCGTGAACAGCTGAGCACCAGGCGGGGGGCACCGGGGAACGCCTGAATCACGCGCACGTGTACGGCGGCCTGACCTTCAGCGCCCTCCCCCCGGCCGCTGGCGCTCTCCCCTGCAGCCGCACCCGGTGCCGGGGTCCCCTCCGGGACGGAGGCCAGCAACCCCTCCCATCCCTCTTCGGCAAAAGACCAGCTCTGGACCGCAGAGGCCAAGGTGGTGCCGTGATAATCCCGGGCGTTCACCAGCGGCCGCCACGTGAGGCTCAGAGGCTGCGATGCAGCCACCACCTCGAAAATCACATAAACCCGGTTCTCCCCATGGGGCATGAACAGATGCTGCCGCAGGATGGCCCCGTCCAATTGCCACACATACGTGGGAAACGGATCCTCGGCAAAGGAGACCAGATACCGGTACCCCGTGGCCGTAACCTGGCCGTGGTAATTACTGGTATGCAAAGAATACTCCTGAGTGCCAAACCGGACGATGGTTTCCAGCTGATGGACCAAGAGCCAGCGCTCCACCGGCGGCCGCATGGAAGCTACCAGCAGACCGTGGTAGCGGCGGGTATTCATGCCGGTCCCCGTCCCCATGGCAAACCCGCCCAGGCCGTTGGCCACCAGCCACTCGTAGGAGGATCCCCTCTCCACCGAGCTCAGCGTCTGTGGACCCAGACACAACACTGCCCTCACTCCTCGTGCACCGAACTGGCAACATCGGGTGTTTCAAACAGGATGCCGCGTTATTACCTATTTTCACCAATGCATGAGGAATCCTGCTGGCATTTCAGAGCGAACGACCGAAGGGCAGCCAGCGCCACAGGCCACCGCGACCGTTCTCCGCCTCCACTTCCGGACAGTTGATGGGATGGATCACAGCCTGCCTGTTCTCAGCCACCTTAAAGGACCCCAGCTGCGCCTTCTGGCTGTATTTGCCGCCGCCGGGGGCCAAAAGGTCCACCACATTGGGATCCGCGTTGCCGTCGTCGCCGCCCCCGAAAAACCACGGGCCCGGCGCCTTCATGACCAGGCGGTATTGATCCGGGCCAAACCCGTCATAGCCGCCTACCAGCACATAATAACGCCAGTTCCGCTGAGGCGCGCCGATGGCGGCCAGAGGCACCTGCACCGCCACGGTCTGCCCGTCCGGCAAGACCCCGGCCCGGACTCCCTCCGGCGTACAACCCAGGACTTTGCGGACTGCCGCCCCGGCCCCGCCTGCGGTGCTGGAGGAAGCCGTCCTCTCTGCTCCGGCGCCGCCGTGGCCCGCTTCTGCTTTATACAGACCGCTGCCACCCCAGGGGGCCACACGGACCAGCACATCCCAGGCATAAGCGGGATCGAACATCACGTTGGCGCCGGCACGCGCAGGCCGCGTCTCGCCCCGGCCGGGGGTGGTGTCGATGTAGATGTCCACCCGTTGATGGAAAAACCCTTCGGGCGCGCCCCAAGGATTGGTCACAGCCCCGAACTTCAACAGAAACGTGACCTTGCCGGTGCCCTGCCGCACCGTGAAGTTCCGCAGATCCCAAAGGCCGCGGGGGGTGAAGGCGGCATCCTGTGGATACGTGTAGGTGCCCGGCCCGTTGTCATCCCCAGCCGGATCGTCGGCTGTAAACACGATCTGGCCGGCGTCCCCGGGCAGGGCCGAAGGCGGCGAGCCGGACTTTGGCTCTGCCTTTTTCCCCGCCGCCGGCGCCGATGCCGGCACGACCTCACTCTCTGGCGGAAGGCCTCCCAGAGCCGCCGCGATCCCTCCGGCGGTCCCCTCCTCTGCGCCTGAGGATTGGGGGAGCTGAACCCCTGCCATGCGCCAGGCCTCCTGCGGCGACGGCAAGGCCGGCATGAGCAGCAAGGCCAGCCCCCAACCTGCCAGGATCGCGGTCCCCACAGTGGCCATGCGGCTCAACCAGCGCCTACCCGCTTTTTCCCCATCCCAGGACACGGGACACCACCTGCTCTCCGGCACTGGGCCGGTGTCATGGGCCTGCCGGGCAGCCGGCGGGCCGCCGGCGGGAGGCCTTCCGTCCCATGATTATGCGGCCTTGCCACCGGCTATGTGGAGAAACAAGCCAGGCGTCCCGGCTTCCGCAGCCGGCGGGACCCGGGTCTGGCAGATCACCCCCTCCAGCGGGGGCCAGAAGCCGGCAGGAATCGCAGGATGCGGCTGCGAAATAGTGCGGGTCGTGTTTGAGCCTGACAGGAACCGCACATCCTGATCTCGCTGGGAGGCTTCCTTCGTGAAGAACGCTTACGCAGACCCCTATTATGACGCCCACGACACCATCGACCTGCGCAGCGACACGGTCACGCGGCCCTCGGCCGCCATGCGCCAGGCCATGGCCAGCGCTGCGGTGGGCGATGATGTCTATGGCGAAGATCCTACCGTGGCCGAACTGGAAGCCAAGGCAGCCCGGCTGGTGGGAAAGGAAGCTGCCCTGTTCGTAAGCAGTGGCACCATGGGCAACCAGGTGGCCATCATGACCCACACCCGCAGGGGCGACGAGGTCATCGTGGACAGCCAGGCCCATATTTTCATCTATGAGGTGGGGGCTCCCGCCGTTTTGTCTTCCGTGCAGCTGCACCCTGTGGAAAGCGGCACGCCGCCCCACGGCCTGTACGATCCGTCCCGCCTGGCCCGGGCCATCCGCACGGAGAACGTCCACTACCCCCCCACGGCCCTGATCTGCTTGGAAAACACCCACAACCGCTACGGAGGCGCCGTGGTCAGCGTTGAAACCATGAGCAGAGTCTACGAGCTGGCCAAGGAGAACGGGATCGCCGTGCACCTGGACGGGGCGCGGATTTTCAACGCCGCCGCAGCGTCCGGGCGGCCCGTAACGGATTTTACCCAATTCGCCGACTCGGTGATGTTCTGCCTGTCCAAAGGCCTGGCGGCGCCGGTGGGATCCATTCTGGCGGGCAGCAGCGATTTCATCCGCCGGGCGCGCAAGAATCGCAAGATCCTGGGCGGAGGGTGGCGCCAAGCCGGAATCCTGGCTGTGGCCGGATTGGTGGCGCTGGACACCATGATCGCCCGCCTGCCTGAAGACCACACAAACGCCCGCGAACTGGCAGAGGGGCTGAACACGCATACCTGCCTGTGGGTGGACATGGATTGGGTGCAGACCAACATCGTGGTGGCTCACACGGACCGCTGCGGGGTCCCGGCCGAAGAGGCGTCCCGCCGGCTGGCCCAGGCAGGTGTCCTGGCCAACGCCACCGGCCCGGATACCCTGCGGCTGGTGACCCACAAGGATGTGACGGCTCAGGACGTGGTGGAAGCCGTGGCCCGCATCGCCCGGGTGTTTCCGAACTAGCAGACGCGCGGGAGGGAGCCTCCGACGCAGGGGCGCTGCCCGAAGGCGCCTGGGGAGCCGATCCCAGCACCATTGGCGGTGGGCCGGGGCCTGCCCTGCCTACCGCCTTTGTTCCAGAAACGACCGCAGGCCCCGAAACAGGGCCAATGCCGCCTGCAGCCGCACGGTGGGATCTGCCATCATTCTGGCTTCCGCCGGGTTGCTCAGGAAAGCGACTTCGCACAGGGCCGCCGGAGCCTGGCTCAGCCGCAGAATGTAAAACGCCGCGGCCCGGACGCCGCGGTCGCGGGTCTGCAGTTCCCGCAAGAGCTCGCCCTGTACCGCCGAGGCAAACCTCTGGCCTTCCCAACCGTCGTAAAAGTAGGTCTCCGTACCGCGGGCTTCGGGGTCTCTGTGGGAGTTGCAGTGGATGGACAACAACGCCGCGCTGTCCTGGGAGTTGGCCATGCGCACCCGGGCATCGAGGCTCACCGTTTCGTCGCGCTTCCGGGTCAGCACCACCCCGGCTCCGGCCAATTCCAGCACCATGGCCAGCTTCAGGGCCATGTCCAAATTGACGGCCTTCTCCTGCAGCTGATCGGGGCCCACCGCCCCCGGGTCTTCGCCCCCATGTCCGGGATCGACCACCAGTCTTTGGCCGCGGAAGGCCGGCTCGCTGCGTTGGATGATTACGGTTCCCGTGCTCTGGTCCCAGGCCACCTGGGCGCCGAGCAGCGTAGCCAAAGACCGGACGGGCCCGAAAACCTGATCCTGCCAGACGGTGATCTCGCGGTCCAGCGTCTGGCGTACACCGTTGACCAGGGCCACGTCGCTGCCGACCCGCAGCTCGATGCAGCGATCCAGGCGAGCCAACACCAGCGTGTGCAGATCCGGCTGCCAGTGGATCTCGTAGCCGAGGTTTTCGGCCACCACCCGGACACCCACCGAAACGGTTTGCCGCACCAACCGGGGCGGCGTCTCGGTTTCCAGCGCGCGCCCGTTGATGACCAGATGAATACGTTCCGCCATGCCGCAGCCCCCAACGCGCATCCGGGATCTGGGACGGCGCCCGGAACCGGGCGCCGGAGGTGCTACTATTCTATGGCGGAACGGAGGCCCGGGTGACTTCTCCCGGAGCGCCTTTTCCGAGGCTGCACACGGCCCTCGGCGGCGCCTAGCGGGTGTATTTGTCGGCCACCTTGGAGGCTCCGAAAGAGTCCGGCTTGATGCGGGCGTCAAAACCGCTGCCTGCCACCATGCCCACGACTTCGCGGACCAGCTCTTTGGTGGGACCGCTGGTTCCTACGTCCAGGTGGATCTCCACGTTCAGGTCGGCATGCCCGTTCTCTGCCAGGCGACCGGCCAGCTGGCTGGCCACACCCAGGCTGCGGGAGGCTTCGTAGAAGATCCTTTGGCGCAGGCTTCGGGTGACCCGCATGCGCTCCCGCTGATAGTAATAACGCCCGCCCTTGCCGACGCGATGGACGATAATAGCCGTCACGAAACTCGTCTCTTCCGCCAGCTGGGAATCGGTGCCCACGATGATCTTGTACGTACTCTCCGGATCTTCGTTCACATAACCGATGATGTCCTGGAAGACCTGCTCGAAGGAGAGACGCCCCCGGGTGGGGCTGATGAAGTAAACTGCTCGGGCCACGCTCCCTTCGGTCTCAAGCCCTATTCTCATTTATTATAACGCACCGGTAATTCCCGCGCCAGGGGGCTGGGAGGAGGTCAAGGCTGCAGCCAGGGTGGCGAACTCCTGCACGGTGAGGGTCTCCCCCCGCCTGCCGCCGTCCATTCCGGAGCGGTGCAGTGCTCTGTCCACTTCCTCAGGGGTCAGGCAAAGCTCCCTGCTGCCCAGCAGGGCATTGCGCAAGGTTTTGCGCCGCATCTGAAAGGCCGATCGCACCACCCGGAAAAACACAGGCGCCAGGTCCGCGGACACCTGGGGTGCGCTGCGGCGGGACAGCCGCACCACCGCCGAATGGACGTCCGGTGGCGGCCAGAAGCAATGGGGCGGCAAGACCGCCACCCGCTCCACCTGGGCATAAACCTGGGCCAAAATGCCCAGCGCACTGTAATCGGGGCTGCCCGCAGGGGCCATGAGGCGTTCCGCCACCTCTTTCTGGACCGTGAGCACCGCCCGCTCCCATGGCCACGGGGCCTTCAGAAGCCGTTCCAGAACGGGGGAGGTGATGTAGTACGGAAGATTGGCGGCCACCCGCACGCCCTCGAGGTGCCAGGCCTGCAATGCCCCGGGCCCTGCCAGGGCGGCCAAGTCCACCTCCAGCACATCCTGCCACACCAGGTCCACGTTGCCCCAGCCCCGCAGCGTATGGTGCAGCAAAGGCTCCAGGCGCGTGTCCACTTCCACGGCCACCACCCGCCCCGCCCTGGCAGCCAAGGCCGCCGTCAGGGCACCGGCACCGGGGCCGATCTCCAACACCAGATGGCGGGGCTGCGGATCCAGGGCCCGGACGATGACCTCCAAGGCCCGGGGGTCCACCAGGAAATTCTGGCCGTAGCGTTTCCGCAACCGGATCCCATGCTGCAGCAGAAGCGCCCGCAAATTGCGGGCGCTCACGACGGCGGAGGCCTGGCTCCCCCCCGGAGCCTCGGCTGACCCGGTCATCCCAGCTTTTGCCTCCAATTCTGTCCGCAACGGCGCCGGCAACAGGGGAGCGACTAGCGCCGGCCGAAAAAGTTCACAGGTTCCCGGTCCAGCACGTACACCGGAAGGTAGCGGATCCCCCAGCGCAGCGCTTCCTCGTGGGTATCCATCAGAACATCCACGTGCATGCCTTTCACGGCACTTCCCACGTCGGCAGCCAGAGCCTGCCCGTATCCCGGCACATACAGCCAAGTGCCCAACGGGATGACCCGGGGATCCACGGCGGCAATGCCGCGATCCGGCTTGCGCTCCGCCGGGATTCCCACGGCGGTGATACCGTCTGCGGACGGCCCGCAGCTTTCAGGCCCGGCCGAATATGCTGTCACCTTCATGTTCAGTGCCCGGTAGTAACGATATGTCACGCCGCGGGAGGCCAACAAGGTCCGCACCACTTTGCGCGTGCCCAGGCCGATGATCTCATCCTGGGGCGCCTGGATCAAACGGCTGCTCATCAGTTCCCGCCGGACCTGTACGCCATTCTCGAAGGTCAGGCGCCACGTGTTCTCCCGCACGCCTGCTTTGCCGGACTGGATGACCTGCCGCTGATCAAGCTCCAACAAGTCCGTGGACCGCTGGACGGTGCGGTAGGGCACCGCCTCCTTCGTGACCACGGTGGTAAATGTCACCCGGGTCACCTGGACCAGCTGGCCGGGTTTCAGGGGCTGGTCCAGCCCTGGTTTCACCCGGTCATGAGGCCCCACGGTGATTTTAGCGGAAGCCAACGCCCGGCCTACCGTGGGCTCCACAGAATACAGCGACAGTTTCTTGCCATCCACCAAAACGGAGAACTCTCTGGCCCTCCGTACCGAGACCGTGAGGTCCCCCCGGATTGGACTTTGCAGGTCCGGGCTTACCTGATCGTGCTCCCCGACGGGGAGATTCAGCTCCCGCAACACCGCCGCCACGGTCGGGGCCGCTGTGACCACCTGATACTGCCGCCCGTGCGCCAAGACCGTGACCCGATGATAGATGAGATTCAGATAGATGGCCAAGGAGATCAGAATCAGGCTGGCTGTCAATGCCCCCGCAGCGTGAATCCGCCGGTCGCTCAGCCTTCCCCGCAGAGCCTTCCACCCTCGGTTTATCGGAAATCACCCCATCTCCTGCGGCTGGAAAGGCCTGCAACGGTACCGCGCCAGCCTATTCCAGATAAACCGCATTTTCCCTTGAATTCCCACTAACCCCTATGATCGACCGAAGGGTTCTATCTTATACGCGGCGGCCCGCAGGCATCGGGACGCTGCGGGCCGCCGCGACCTGCAACCGTAGGGTACCGAAGCTCTTCTTCCGGGCCTGGGGGCCGGACAAAGATGGACAACTCAATCCATGTATATTAGCGGGCCGGTGGCAGATATCCTCCCCGTTTTTCCGAAATTCCGGCCAGATTGTGAAACGTCTCGATGAAGCGGATCGTACCGGTCCGGGCCCGCATCAACACCGAAAACGTGCGGGCCCGGTCCCCTTGGAAACGCGCCCCGCGCAAGAGATCTCCGTCGGTGATGCCGGTGGCGGCCAGGATGATCCCCGGCCCGGCGGCCAGATCCTCTGTGGTGAAGACTTTTTCCGGGGCATGACCTTCCGCCAGGTATTGAATGCGGCTGGCATCGTCGGCAAACCAGGGCTCCGCCTGGATTTCGCCGCCTACACAGCGAAGGGCTGCAGCGCTCAAGACGGCCTCGGCGCTTCCGCCGATCCCCAGGACCACGTCCACGCCGCTGTCTTCCATGGCTGCAGCCAGGCTGGCCGCCAAATCCCCGTCGGAAATAAGCTTGATGCGGGCACCAATGGAGCGGACGTCCTGGATGAGGGCTGTATGACGCGGGCGGTTCAGGATCACCACCGTGAGGTCGCGGATTTTGCGCCGCATGGCCGCAGCCACCGCCCGCAGATTCTCCCGCACAGGGGCCCGCAGGTCGATGCGGCCCCGCCCGCGGGGGCCCACTGCGATCTTGTTCATATACTGGCAGCGGACAGAATGGAGGCTGCCAGCGTTGGCTGCCACGAAGACCGAGAGCGCATTGGGCAGGCCGTCGGCCACAAGCCGCGGCCCCTCCACCGGATCGGCAGCCACATCCAGTTCCGGTGTTCCGGCGCCGCCACCGCCTATTCTTTCCCCGGGCAAGAGCTGTCCGCTTGGCCGGCCAGGCCCGGCGCGGATCACCACCCGGCCCCGGAAAGGCAGCTGATTCAACATGCCACGCATGCCTTCGGCTGCCTCCAATTCCACGGCGTCCGGGTCTCCTTTTCCCATCAGGCGGGCAGCCCGCAAGGCCGCGGCTTCCGTGGAGCGGACCAGGTCCAGGAGCAGCAGGCGCTCCTGGCCTGCCTCGTCCGGCAAAGGAAGGCCATCCGGCGGTGAGGGATTCCGGTGCATGGGCGCATCAACTCCGGTTCGTGGCTAGATATGGATTCTTTTATTCGAACCGGAGGCTGTCCAATCCTTTCCGGGCCTGCCGGGCGCGGATCCGGCTCCGGCGACGGTGTTCCCGCCGCAGGCGCAGCTCCTCCCGCCTCCGCTGCCTTTCCCCTGCCCAGGCTGCGGGCACCAGGAGCGAGGCCGTCCGGGCAGCGGCTGCCGTTGGCGCCGGCTCGTTCACCCCCTCTGGGGTCAGCTCCTCCGCGATCTCGTGCAGGTAGGACAGATGCAGGCCGTCTTCCCCAGGCTCCGCAGCCTCCGGTTCGCCACCGTCCGCGCCGGCTCCGCCGCCGTCTGACCGGGGTCGGGATCCCCGCCCGCCGCATTCCTGGCAAGAGGGGGCCCACAATCTGTCCGGATGCTCCCGGGACCGTTTTTCCCATTCCATCCCCGTTCACAGCCTTGTCATGGGAGTGCCGGCGGGGCAGCAGTCCGGCGCGACGCCAGCCTGTACGGGCCTGCTGCTACACCACCCGCCGGGTGCGCACGACGCTGCCGAAGCGATCCACCGTCACTTCCAGCTTGGTGGCGAAATCGCCCAGCACCCGTAGTTTATCCACAGAGCTCAGATGCATGAATTCGTGTAAAACCGCTTCCAGGTCCTGATAGACCCGGGCCATCTCATCGCGCTCCGCAGCCATGCGGCGGCGTTCTTCTTCCAGCTTTTCGCTCAGGCGCCGGTTCTCCAGGCGGAGCTCTTCCAGGGCTGTGGCCATCTGCTGACGCTCCTGCGTCTGATTCTGCAGTTCCGTGAGAGAGGTGATCAGGCTTTGCCAGGTGAGGCCTTTCCCCTCTTCCAGGCTGCGGACTCTCTCCGTCAGAGCTACGATCTGCCGCTCCAAGGCGTCGGCGCGCCGGGGAAACTCCCGCAAGGCGTCGAAAAGCTCATCCTGTTGAAAGGACCGGCGGCTGCCGGCAGGCAGGCCATGGTCAGCGGCGACGCCCGGCAGGGCGATTTCCATACTGCCGGAGGTTGGCGTCGCAGGGGCTGCGGCGGGGGTGGAGAGCCCCACCTGAACCTGGCCCGTGGCCTCCCGGGTTTCCGGAGCGGCAGCCGGCGCCCGCCGCAGGCGGCGGTGCCAACCGAAACGCGCCCGCATCTCGCGCCGGTACTGGGACGGATCCATATTCCTCTCCCGCAGGATCTGGTAGAACCGGTAGGCCAGCCCCGCCACCGGGCGGCCCAGCCGCCGGGCCAGCTCGCCCCTTTTGGCGGGGTCATGCCATGCCGCCAAAATTTGGGCATCTTCCTCCGGTGTGTACCGGCGCAGGCGGGTTCCGCCGGTGGAGCCTTTCCTCTTTTGCGCGGCAGCGCCTTTGGCTGCACCTTCCGTGGCCGGGGCCAGGCCGCGGGTCTCCCGCCTGGGTGCCCTGGCGCCGCGTTGCGGGCCAGCCCCTGCGGCGGCCGGGAGCTCCTCCCCTCCTTGGGCCCGCTGCTGCGGCGGCGCAATCTCCGTTGCACGACTGGCCGGCCTGCCATCTCCCGCCCCCTGTGGAACCCCTTCGTTTTCATCCGCCAGGGATGGGGCTGAACTCAAAGAATCCATACACTTCTTCCCTCCCGAGGATTTTTGTCTTTTGGATATTCCCCGTGAGGCCTAGAGTGTCCCATGTTTTCTAAAAACATACGGCAGTGACAGTGTATGCTATCCCTGCCGTAAAAAGGCCGGCTGCAGTTCCCGGTGGGAGTCAAAACCGTTGAGTCAAAACCGTTGGGGATTGGCGACGGGATCATGGAAGGGATGGCTGGAAAGGCCCTCGCAATCGGGGGAAAGCCATCAAATGGCCAATCTAGACCGTTCCTGGCGATGCCGGAACCACTCCAGCGTTTTGGACAACCCATCCGGCAGAGAAACCCGTGGGCACCAATTCAGCACCTTCTGGGCGCGGGTCCGGTCCAACAAACTGGCGCAGAGATCCCCCGGCCGCGGCGGGCCGAAGGCCGGCACCACTGGCCCAGCCTGGGCATGCCAAGGCGCCATGCGCAAGGATTTGGCCGCCTGGATCATCAGCTCGAGAAGACCCAGAATCGAGATATCCTGTTGGCTGCTGATGTTGCAGAGCATCCCGCCGGCGCAAGGAACCGTCAGGGCCGCCAGATTGGCCCGGGCCACATCTTCCACAAATACGAAATCCCGGGTCTGGCTGCCGTCCCCATATATGACCGGCATCTTGCCTTCTGCCAGCCGCCAGGCAAAAGCCGCCACGACACCGGCCTCGCCCGCCACCGACTGGCGGGGCCCGTAGACGTTGGCATAGCGCAGGATCACAAAGTCCCAGCCTGCCTTTTGGCCATCCACCCCTTGGCTGAGGGACCGCAGATACATCTCTCCGGCAGCTTTTGCAATGCCGTAGGGGGAGGTGGGCTGGACCGGCTCCTCCTCCTGCAGCGGGAAATTGGGGTTGGACCCGTAAACCGCAGCCGAAGAGGAGAACACCAGCCTGCCTCCGCCGCAGGCATCCAGGGCCTTGGCCACGTTCAGCAAACCCTCGATATTGATCTGGGCATCTTCCAGGGGGTTGGCTACGGAGCGTGCCACGCTGACCTGGGCCGCCAGATGAACCACCGCATCGGGCCGGATCTCGCGGAACAGGCCGGCTAGCCCGGGATCGCGCACGTCCCGGACCACCAGCCGGACATCCTGCGGCAAATTCTCCCGGCTGCCGGTGCTCAGGTTATCCAGCACGATCACGTCAAAACCCTGCTGCAGCAACAAATCGACCGTGTGGGAGCCGATGAACCCTGCCCCGCCTGTGACCACCACTCGCACTGGGCTGATGATCTCCTCTTGGGATATTCCTCAAATGTGGGGAAATTCCATGCGCCGAAGGCTTCTCCTGCTGTGGCAGGTGACGAATCTCTGCTAGATCTTCTGCCCGTGGAACATCCGCCCCCGCTCATAGCGCTGGAAGGCTTCCCACAACCAATGCAGGTGCTGGCGCAGGCGGAAGTGCTCCTCCTCGCCCCAAGCCTGCTCCCGCACCGTGACCTGCCAGGCTGTGCCTGTGGCACAAAGATCAGGCGAAAACCCGTTTCGCCGCAGAAACGCCACCAGGCGCCGGGCCTCTTCTTCGTCCTCCAACACCTGTTGCCAGAAGACAGGCAGGCGCCGGGGAGCCTGGCTGACGGTAAAGAACAGCTCCGGCCGGCACTCATTGAGGATTTCGCAGCAGCGGGCCACCAGATCCGCCAAAGTCTCCTGCCAACTTTCCGGCAGGTTCTCCATCTGCACGGCATCCTCGCGGAGGACGAACGTTTGCGCCGCCTCTTCCCATTGAAAAAGGTCGGCAGGCGGCGAGGGGAAAAGCCTTTCCAAACGTTCCCAGTCTTCCGCCGGGAGCCGCCCGCGCAGGCATTCCCAGGGGGTCTGCTTGTTTTCCGGCATCGCCACCCATCCCTCCCCTTCGGGCCGCCGCCCGGAAAAGGCCTGCAGGGACCGGCCCGGCCCAAACCGGGCGATCCTCTGCCAGGTGCTGTGGAAGGAATTCACTTCCGGGAGGCTCCCTCCTGCTGACCAGGCCGCCAGATCCGGTTCCAGCGGTCCAGGGCCCAGCGGATGCCGGCGTTTCTGGGCGAAACCGCGCTGCTGAGGGCGAAAAGCAACGCCGCCAGCAGGACCATGGCCGCCCCGGAAGCCACGTTGTAGCGGAAAGAAAGGTACAAGCCCCCAATACTGCTCGTCAAGGCCGTGACAACACTGACCGCCAGGATTCCCCGGAAACCCCTGGCCCATTGCAGGCCGGTGGCCGTGGGGGTGACCAAAAGCGCAGCCACCAGGATGATCCCCACCACCTTCACCGCCACCACCACCGTGGCAGCCACTACCGTCAGAAGTAGGTAGCGCAAGGCATCCACCGGCAGGTGATCCGCCCGGGCCATTTCTTCGTTAAAGGCGATGGCGAACAGCTCCTTGAAAAAGAAGGTCAGGATCCCCAGAACCAGCGCCGTGGTGATGGCCAGGATGTACAGATCTGCCCGGGTCACAGCCAGGATATTCCCGAACAGAAAGCTCATGAGCTCCGGATAATATCCCGTCCGCAGGCTGAGCAACGCCACGCCGAAGGCCATGGCGGAGGAAAAGATGATCCCGATGGCGGTGTCCTCCGAAAGCCGGCCCCGCCGGCTGATCCAGCCGATGAGCCAGGCCATGGCGGTGCCGAAGATCCCTGAAGGTGACGCTGGCCGGGCACTGAAAGCTGCAGGCCGTCCGCAGACAGTATGCCGCCGTGAGATCCGGCGGCGGTGCTGAAGTGGATGTCCGCGGCTGCCGCCGTGGATCCCCAGGTCATCCGTTGGGCGCTGGCTGTATTGCCGGATACGGGCAGGCGCTGGCTGCTGACGTGGGAAAATACTATCAGAAGAATACGTCAGATATTCTGATGGATACCCATGCCCGGCGGACGCGGCCACACCTGCCAGCCAGGGGTGGGCCGCCGCATGTTCCCGCGCATAGGCCTGCAGGACGGCTTCGGGATTGCCGAACCCCCGCACCGTGCGGTTGAGAAAGAGCAACAAATCCGCCTGGGTTCCCATGGCCGCCAGATCATGGGATACCACCAGAGTGGTCAGGCGGCGGCTGCGGACCAGCTCTTGCAGGAGAGCGAAGAACTCCTGCTCCGCCAAAGGGTCCAGGCCGGTATTGGGCTCATCCAGGAGCAGCACCCGGGCGTGGGAGCACAAAGCCCTGGCCAGGAGCACCTTTTGCTGCTGGCCGCCGGAAAGCTCGCCGATCGGACGCGAGGCCAGCGCCGCCATGCCCACCTGTTCCAGGCTGCGGTAGGCCTCCTGGCGGATCTGCGGCGTGATGCGGTGGCCCAGGGCGGGCAACCGGCCCATGATGACCACGTCCAGAGCCGTGGCCGGAAAGCGCCGGTCCCAGACGGGGTTTTGCGGCAGGTAACGGGTCCAGTGCCGCGTCTCGCCCCAGCCGCCGGGAGGGCGGGAGAAAATCCGCACCTGGCCGCCGGAAGGCTTCAAAAGCCCGGCCACCACCCGCAACAAAGTGCTCTTGCCTGCGCCGTTGGGGCCGATGATCCCTACCAGCGCTCCGGCCGGAATGGCGGCGCTGACGTCTTCCAGAACCAACCGGCCGTCCAGCTCCACGCTGACGTGGTTCAGCCACACGGCGGCGGGCTCCTCCGTGCCGGCAGCTTCCACCCCATCCAAGAGCGCCACCTCAACGTCCCCCTTTCAGGGCCCGCGCCAGGGTCGCCACCGCCTCCCGCATCCGGGACTGGTACGTGTCGCGGCCCGTTTCCCCCAGTTCCAGGGGATCCAGCATGACCACCCGGCCCCCGATTTCCCCGGCCAGCACCTGAGCCGCCTTCGGGCTGAAGCCGGGCTCCGCAAAGATCACGTGCACCCGCAGCTTCCGGGCGGTCATCACCAGATCGGCCATCCAGGCTGCAGACGGTTCCTGTCCCGGGGAAGCTTCAATGCTGGCCACCTGCTCCAACCCGTAGCGGGCCGCGAAGTACTGCCAGGCGCCGTGAAATGCGATGAAGCGCCGTTCTTTCAGACCTCGCAGCTGGTACCGGATATCCGCATCCAGAGCCGTCAGGGACGCCTGCAGGCGCTTCAGGTTCGTCTGAAACTCCGCGGCTCTGGCCGGCTCCACCTGCGCCAAGGCACGGGCCACGGCTGGGGCCAGATCGTCCCGCATACGGATGGGATCCAGCCAAATGTGGGGATCCACACCGCCGTGCGGGTGTTCATCGTCCCCGGCGTGAGCCGGCCCCTGGCGGGCGCCATCCGGGCCCGGACCGCCGCCCACGTGTGGGGCGACAACGGGGAGGGTCGGTACCACCCGGGTGCCCTCCAGCACCACCAGATGCGGGTTGGCGGAACGGGCCATCTCCGCCCCCCAATCGTCCAGGCCGGCTCCTACGTACACCAGCAGGCGGGCCTTGGCCACCTGCTGCAGCAACCCTGGCGAAGGTTCGAAGGTATGCGGGCTGGCGCCCGGCGGCAGCAGCGTCACCACCTGCACCGCCGGCCCTGCCACCTGCCGCACCAGGTCGGCCAAGGGAAACAGGGTGGCTACTACCACGACAGGGGCCTCGCTGCTCCCTTTGGCCTGAATGCGGGCTGCGGGTGTCGAAGGCGCAGCGGAAAGAGCCGGACCGCCGGCTGCCGCTCCGGAGGTGCCCCCGGATGCGGCTGCAAAGGAGGCGCCAGTCGGCGCCTGCCCGCCTCCGGCTCCCTGCCACCGTGGGCTGGGCAGCCCGCCCGCC
The DNA here is from genome assembly GCA_014896355.1 of Bacillota bacterium. Lineage (GTDB taxonomy): Bacteria > Bacillota > UBA5301 > Bu52 > Bu52 > Bu52. Next base: position 126 of record JADBKO010000040.1, on the reverse strand, counting down.
ACGCCGGCAGCCAAGAGCCCCAGCAACACCACCAGGACCCAGAATCCCACAACGAACGTATTTCCATGGCTCCGGACCCAGCTGGCGGTGCCTGCCGCCGGCTGCGGCCGCCGCCACGCCTGCCGC
>JADBKO010000004.1 GCA_014896355.1 Bacillota bacterium | reverse complement strand
TCTGGAGTAGCAACGTTTGCGCACCCACGGGAGGCACAATTGATTGAAGGAGGGGTTTCCTTGAAGACGCGGGGGTTTTGGATTTTCGTGTTGGTAATTCTTGCCTTTTTTGCAGTCAGCACCATGACGTATGCAGCGACCACTATGGGTGACAACGGACAGGTTACGTTCTCTTTCAAGGCGCCGGCAGGCACCCAGATGGTCTATTTGGCCGGGAACTTCAACAATTGGGACCCCAAGGCTCTGCCCATGTCCGACGCGGACAAGGACGGGGTCTGGACGGTTACCATCAAGCTGGACCCCGGTACTTATCAGTACAAGTTCGTGGCCGACGGCAAGTGGTACCCGGACCCCGACGCCACGGCCAAAGTGGACGATGGATACGGGGGATACAACTCCGTCTTGGTGGTGCCCAAACCGGGCGAACAGGTCGCCCCGGTGCCTGTGGCCACGACGGGCTTGAATTTCGACGGCTGGTTCGAGAGCAAGATCGAGGAAGGCCCTGGCTGGGGTCCGAATTTCAACAATGATGCTTGGCTGAAGTTTTCGGGCAGCATGCGGGGGAATCTCCAGACATTCACCGAGGTTCATTTGTACCTGGGCAGGAACCCGATGCTGGGCTTCAGCCCCAAGGATCTGTTCTTGAACAGCGCGGAGCTGAATCAGGCCTCGGTATCCTACGCATGGCCGCATTTGACCGTGAAGAGCACCTACCGGACGAACATCGGCACATCCCCTGACTTTCTGGCCTTGCTTCGTGCCGATTCAGACAGCGATAAACTGTGGAACGCCAACAAACTGGAGGCCCGCACCGGGCTGTACGGCCTGCAGACCCGGGCGCTGGCGGCCAAGGACGGCGGCAACCTTTACCTCTATGGGGAGACACAGCGCTCGTTCGGCCCCATGACCGTGGGGGCCCTGCTAAGCCAGGAGACGAATCCTGGGGCGGGCGGCCACGAAAACGGCGCCTTCAACGGCGCGTTGTGGAGCCAGTGGACCGCGCCTTTTGGCCTCACCCTGAAAACCGAGGCAGCTACATCCTGGGGGTACAACTGGGTCCCGAGCGGGCAGCCGGTGCCCGTGTCCGTCACGATTCGTAGTGACGGAGTGGGGGGCAATCCAAAACCCCGTCCTGATCTTAGCGGCAAGAAAGTGGTGCTGCGGGGCAGCTTCAACAGTTGGGGTGGCTGGGGCGGAGGCACCGACATCCCCTGTACGGAGGTCCCGGCAGGTTCGGGAATTTGGCAGGCCACTGTGGAGCTCCAGTCGGGTACGGTATACGAATACAAGTTCTACTGTGTGGATAATGGCGCGGACTGGGGAGACCCGAATGGTGGGAATGCCAAGCTGACAACACCAGGTGCTGTAGAAAAGCGTGCCACCGGTAACCGGTTTGCCTATTTTGCCGAGGTCAGCGGTCCGGTGGGTCCGATGACTGTGAAGGCCGGCCTCAAAGGGGCGGAGCCTGGCTTCATGGACTCCCGTGGCGACGCGGGATCGAACTACCAGGACCGTTGGGTGGGCGCGGAATTGAAACAGGCCCTGGGCCCGGTTTCGGCTGCGTCTGTGAACGTCACCCAGACCGTGGAAGCCCAGGAGTTCCAGGAAGTAAAGCGTGGTTTCAACGTCTCCGTTTCACTGAAGCCGGGCGGAGCCCTGACTCTGACCCCCGGCGTGGATGTGAGTGAGCAAACGGACGTATCGAAAAAGGACGCCGCTCAGAAGAATCCGAAGAGCCTCTACACCACCACCTCGCTGGCATTGGACTGGGGGAGGTACGGCATCAACGGCTGGTATAAGCTGTCCAAGCTGGGCCAGCTGGATGCCACCGCGCAGTACCACCACAACTACTATGCTGCCGCCTGGATAAAGCTCCCCATTGCCGACGATGCGACTCTCACGGCGGCCTATGGCAACGACGACAAGAATCGGCTGGATACCGAAGACAAGTACACGCTGAAGCTGGGGATCAACTTCTAAGGCCAGGGCATCCGGAGCAGGGTGCCCGCCGGGGAAGGAACGGCGGCGCCCAGCCGCGGCGTTCTGAGCGGGGCGTGAGGTGGCCGGGAGGCTGGGCTTCCCGGCCACCCGCTTTCGTTTTTCGGGGATGCTACGATCCAGGCGGCGTGCGAGCTTCTGGGAATGTGGAAAACGGCGTGCGGCGTACGTAGGGGCCCAGCAGCTCCATCCAGGTGCCGCTGGCACCCCAGGGCGAGCCACGGGGCACTTTCCCGCAGTCGACTTTTTGCATCCCCGGCCTTACACTCAAGCTAATGCAGCGACGGAATGGGTTGGCCGCGGCGCTTTCATCCGGCGCCCAGTCGGCGTCGGTGGCGGGGCAGGGAGGCCCCGTCTGTGGCGCAGGGCCAGCCGGATGCCGCCCCGCTCACTACATGAAGGTGAGGTCTTGGCAGATGGAGGAGAATGAGGCTCCTCACCCCCACGGTAGCGGAGGACTCATAGTAGGCTTGGCGTACAATCTCAAGCGCCATTGTCCGGATGCAGGAGGGATGGTCGAAGACGCAGCGGCGGAATATGAAAGCGAAGAGACGGTGGCAGGCATCGCCGGGGCCATCGAAGATTTAGGTCACCAGGTGGTGCATCTGCCGTATCGACCGTCGTTCCCGCAGGATGTGTTGAAAGCCCGTCCGGATATCGTTTTCAACATCGCTGAGGGCTGGCAGGGACGCAATCGGGAAGCCCTCATCCCCGCGATCCTCGAGTTCTACCACATTCCTTACACCGGATCCGATCCACTCACATTGGCAGCCACGCTGGACAAAGCGGTGGCCAAGATGATGGTGGCTGCTGCAGGCATCCGCACCCCCGCGTTTCTGAAGGTCGAGTCCCCGGTGCAGTGCCAGAAGGCGCATGTGCGTTACCCCGTGTTTGTCAAGCCGTGCTGCGAAGGGTCCAGCAAGGGGATCCGGTTTTCGTCGCTGGCTCGCAATCGCCGGGAACTGCTGGAAAAAGTGGCATGGGTCACCCATACCTATGGACAGGCGGCGCTGGTGGAGGAGTTTCTTCCGGGCCGCGAGTTCACGGTGGGAATCATCGGCAACGAGGAACTGACGGTACTCCCCATCATGGAGGTGGTTCCCGGACCGGAGCTGGCCACCGGCGGGGAACAATTATTCACCGGCGGGGAGGAAAACTCCGCCCCCGGGGCCGGGGAAAGCGCCCTGGCAAGCAGCGGCGCCGGGACAGAGTTCATCTATTCGTACGAGGTGAAAAGCGGGAACCTGGAGCGCTTCCTGTGCCCGGCTCCCCTGGAGCCGGGGCTGGAAGCCGCCATCCGTCACCTGGCTGTGCGGGCCTATCGGGTGCTGGAGTGCCGCGATCTGGCCCGGGTGGATATCCGCCTGGACAAGACCGGGCGGCCCAACTTCCTGGAGGTCAACCCGCTGCCGGGGCTTTCTGCCGTCAGCTTGTTCCCGTTGCAGGCCCGGGCGGCAGGCATGTCCTTCCGCGACCTGGTCGGCGGCATTCTGGACGCCTCCCTGCGCCGGCTGGGGCTGGGGCGGTACATGGCCATGCGGATGATCGGCTGAGGCCCCGGGTGGGAAGGCCTCCGCCGGCAGACTGCTTCTGCGAACAGAGCTTATGGTAGAATGGGGTGAGCGCTCCCCGGGGGCGTTCACCCTTTTCTCGGCCGGGGGCGGCCCGGGGGCGGCGTGCGGAGGAGGATCCACGCGGAAGCGGAAAGGGGCACCCGTTGTGGGTACGGGCAGGGAACCCGGCGGTGCGGATACGGCCGGCAGAGGCCGGATTCTTTGCGGCACCTGTGCCTGGGCAGACCATCAGAATTTCTATCCGCCGGGGTTAAAACCGACGGAACGCCTGGCGTTTTATGCCCGGCACTTCCCTGTCGTGGAAGTGGACAGCACGTTTTACCATCCGCAGCCGGCCCGCAATTTCCAGCTCTGGGCGGGGCGGACGCCGGCGGGATTCGTCTTTGACGTGAAAGCCTATCGGGCCATGACCCGCCATGACCGCCAGCCCCGGCCCGGAGACGAGGACGTGACAGAGGTTTTCGCCCGTTTCCGGGAATCTTTGCGTCCCTTGGAGCAAAGCGGCAAGCTGCGAGCGGTGCTGTTCCAGTTCCCGCCCTGGTTCACCTGCACGCCAGAGAACCGGGGCTACCTGGAGTGGGTGCGGGAGACCTACGATACCCTGTTGCTGGCCGTGGAGTTTCGCCACCGCTCCTGGTGGCAGGCGGCGCAGCGCCAGAAAACGCTGGACTTTTTGCGCTCCAACGCCCTGGTCAACGTTATCTGCGACGAGCCCCAGGTGGGGTTGGGCACGGTCCCCGCCGTGGTGGAGGTCACCAACCCGCGGCTGGCCGTGGTCCGCTTTCACGGCCGCAACGCAGCCACCTGGTACAAGAAAGGGCTTGCGAATAGCGGCGAGCGCTTCAACTACCTTTACAGCCGCCAGGAGCTGCAGCCGTGGGCCGAGGCGGCGCTTCGCCTGGCCGCAGAGGCGCAGGAAGTCCATCTGCTCATGAACAACAATTTCGGAGACTATGCTGTGCGTAACGCCCGGGACCTGCTGGAGGTGCTACAGGAACTCCGCTGACAAGTCTCGTCAAGGGGCCCCGTGGATGGGTCCCGTGGGACGAATCCCGTCGGGGAGTCCTGCTGAAGGGGCCGTCGGGGCCGTCGGGGCCGCTGGGGATCCGTGGGGCCCGCCCGTGCGCCCCGGGGCTCAGGCGCCGGGGTCTGCCGGATGCCGCGGGCGGTAGAGCGGCAACAGGCGGCCAGCGTAGAAGTCCGCCCGCAGTTCCAGCGGATGGTTTTCCCGGTAGTCCCGCAGCCGCTCCAGGTCCAAGTCTGCCACCACCACCTCCGGCTTGTCGGAGGTGTGTGCGCGGGCTAGAAATCCGTCCCGGTTGGGCGTCATGTCCAACGGGGCCAAAATGGCGCTGCGCCCCGTAAAGGTGAACTCGGCGAACTGGCCCACCAGCGACGGCCCAATGCCAAAAACCTGGCTTTCCTGGACCCGGGGCCAGATTCCCCGCCGGGCTCTGCCGGGGAGGTACGGCTCGGGGTTCGCCGAGGGGATCACCACCACCTCTGCCCCGCGGGCCACCGCGATGCGGAAAGTCTCAAAATAGGTGGCATCCATGCAAATGGGGCAGGCCAGCTTCCCCCAGGGCGTGGTGAATACATGCAGGCCCGGCAGGGGAGAGAGGCCCAGACGCTCCTCCAGAGGGATCAGGTGGGCCTTATACTGGCGCCCCAGCAGGCGGCCGTCCGGGCCGAACACGTAGGCCACGTTCACCAGGCGACCGTCTGCCAGGGGCAGCATGATGCTGCCGCTGACGACATACGCCTTCAGAAGCCGGCTCAAGGAGGAAAAGGTGTCCTCATAGACCGGCCGCGCCGCGGGCGCCGCCGCCCGGAAGACGTCCGCGGCAGTGATGGGTCTGCCGCCGGAGACCTTGCTGAGGGCTTCGTCCAGCGAGGCCGATTCGCTGAGGAGCTTGGCGATACCCGGCAGCAGGCCCAGCAACGGCGTACCGGAGTCCTCCGGAAAGGCGATGATCTCGGCGCCGGCTTGCCGGGCTTCCCTGGCCAGGCGGTAGATGCGGGTGGCGTACTCCCGGGCCGATGAGGCCAGCCAGATTTCCATCTGGATGGCCGCGGCCCGCACGGTTTGGGGTCGCACCCGCTTGTGCCAGCCCGTGCGGCGCTCCCGCTTGGCGCCGGGCGGGCGCTTCAGGCCTTGAGGCTGCGGGGCCGGGCCGGAGTGGGCCACCGGCGCCGCTGCGCTGGAGGGTCGCCAACCTGCGGCCCGGGAACGCCAGTGCCAAAACTGCAGCGTGCCCTTGGTCCAGAGTGGCCAGGCACGCTCCCACAGTACGGCGCTTAGCAAGGGCTGCGACAGAAAACGCTGCCAACGCCGCCACCCGGAGTCAGGGCCCAGGGGCGGGTCCTCTTCCTCCTGGACCGGCAGCAGTTCAGCGGGGGATTCGGCTCCCTGCGGCGGCGAAGAAGCGGGGAAGGTGCTTCTCTGCTGCGACGGTGCGGTGCCCGCTCCAGCAGTCTGGACCTCGTTGTCTCCCGGGGCTCGCGTCCCTCCGGCTGCACGGCTCCCATACACCTGGGGCAGGCCGCGGGCATAGAGCGCCAAATTGAACTGGCGGAAAATGGAATACTGGCGCAGCACCTTTTGCAGTTCTTCCGGGTCCAGGACCGCCACCACGTCTTCGTCCTGGTCCGGAGCATGGGCTTGGGCCAGATACCCCTCGTCGTCAGGCGTCATCTCCACCGGAGCGTGTACGGCGCTATAGCCCTGCCAGGTCTGGCCCCAAAGGGTGCCGACGGGGTAGGCTTCCAGGGCGAAGACCTGATTTTGCTGGACCAGCTGCCAGAGGCCGGCCGTGGGCTGCCAGGCCGAGGCGCTCCAGGGAAGATAGACGGGGGCCAGCAGAATCTCGGCACCTTGCAGAACGAGCAACCGCCCTGCCTCCGGGTACCAGGCATCCCTTCCCACCAAAAGCCCCAGCCGTCCCAGGGGAGACTCGATGGGAGCCAGCTGCTGGCCAGGGGCCCAGCCGGCCACGCGCTGGAGCGGTTCCACGTGGATCTGATCCTGGCTGGCCAGGAATCCATCGGGACCCGCCACGAAGGCCCGATGAAGCCAGGAGAGTCTGCTGTTTGCGGAGGTTGTGCCCCCTTTTTCGGACTCTGGATAGACGGGCACCAGGGTGCTGCCGCCCGCCAAAAACATCCCGAGCTCCTGCGCGGAACGGGTCAGAAACGCCAGATAGTCGCGGAGGGCTTTTTCCCCGTCCGCAGCCGTCGGCAGAGTGTGCACCAGGGGCGCAGAGACCGGTTCACGCCGTTTGGCGGCCCGGCGAGGCTCGAACCTGGGCGGCACAGCCTGCCCGGCTGCGCCGTTTTTTTGTAGCCCCAAAGCGGCCGCAGGTCCTTCCGCCTGCCGAAGTACCGGACAGGTTCCCGGGCGCGTGGAATTCCCAGCCGCGCTGGGCCACCACATGAGGCCGGTGCCGGCCGGGAGCAGCGCCAGTTGTATTCCGCGCGCAGCCAAAGAGGCCAGACGCCGGTGGAGTACTTGCGGAAAATCCCTCTGGGCCGCCGTCCGCCCCAGGTCCAACTGGACCGCCGCCACAACGATCCGCCGCACAGCGGGTCCCTCCCCACATGTTCTGATTTAATTCTCCCCGGACGGGGCCGGTTCCTTCGGACCGGGACCGTTGGCAGCGGTGCGGGACCGCGACCGCGGCGACCCAAGCGCTGCATACCTTCGGCCGGACCGCACGATACTAGCAACGGCGGGCCGGAGAGCCGGCCCGACTTGGGATAAGCGAGGGGAATCGGACACCATGGCAGAGGCAGTGGACACCACTCAGCTGGAGAACGGCATCACGCTGCATCCTATGCCGCTGACCGCAGGCCAAAAAGCGGTAGTCCGTTATCATGGGCTGCTGGCCCGCAGCGGCGCACAACAAGTCTATCTGCACTGTGGCTTTGGCTCCGATGACCTGGGCGCCTGGAGCCAGGTTCAAGACATCCCCATGACCAACACCCCGGAGGGCTGGGAAGCCCAGGTGGATCTGACAGATCCCAGCAGACTGCATTTCTGTTTCCGTGACAATGTAGGAAACTGGGACAACAACTCCGGCCGCAATTGGCATGTGGAGATTCATAACGGGGGGTGGATCTAGGGCCGGCCTCAGCGAGATTCTAGGTCGCCCACAGAACCGGGAATAGGGGTATGGGGTATTGCCGCATTCCAGCTCCGGCGCCTGTGGTATATCTGGTCCGCCGCCAGGCTGCTTCTTGACAAACTTCCAAAGCGGGCGGTAAAATTACCCATAGGGGTATGCTTTTGGAGGTAGGGTGCGAATGGCTGAGAATCGCACCGATTCCGGCGGCTGGCTGGATGAGGAGACAAAACGCAACCTGATTTCACGTCTGAAGCGCATCGAGGGACAGGCTCGGGGCATCCAAAAGATGCTGGAGGAAGACCGTAGCTGCGAAGAAGTGGTCCTTCAGCTGGCGGCGCTGAAAAACGCCACTATTCAGGTGGGGATGAACATCCTGGGTAAACATATGGCCGTCTGCGTGGAGACGGAGACGGCCAGGGGCAACACTCCCGAAGAGGCCGTCCGCAAATTCATGTCGGTCTTCACCAAATTCTCCTGATCCCGCCGCGCCGGGATCAGATGATTTTCCGCTTCGGGCCGTTGCCTTTGCGAATGAAGATGCTGCCGGTGCTGGTTCGGTAGACCTCCCAGGCGAACACCCGGAACCAGGGTTTGCCCTCTGCGGCCCACCGTTTTTGTGTGACTGTTTTTTGTGTGCTCGTCTTGCCGCCTGCCCGCTTTTCGCGCTCATCCTTTTGCGTGCCCGTCTTCTTGCGTGCCATGGCGGTCCCTCCTGCATCTGTGCAAGGGATATTTCTTCAAAACCCTGCTTCTTCCCTTCCTGAGAAAGTGGACAGAAGGATCGGCCTCCGCTACAATAAAAAGGGTTTTTGACAGGATATGGCAAACCCTGCCCAGAGGTGAGCTCCATGTTGGCACCCGTCTGGCCGTCCCCTCCACCGGCCGTCAGCCATTGGGGGGAACGTTTGCCCCTGTCCGGAGCGCTGGAGGTCTTTTCCCCCGATGATTTGACGGAGTGGGTGGCGGGTTCGCTGCGGATCGGCGGGTTTCAGGTGCGCGAAAAAGGAGCAGCCTTTGTTCGCCCGGAGGCCCGGCCCGGGGCGTACGACCTGGTGGTCCTGGTCACCGACACGAACACGGCACCGGCGCAGTGGCCGGCTGATGTGCCGGCTTGGCTGCGCGCTCGTGCCGCAGAACTGCACAACCGCCGCATGGAGGCCGCAGCCGGGGCGGCGGGTCCTACCGGTTCCGGCACGGAGCCGCTCCTACCTTGGCTGCGCTCGGCGGCGCCTGCCGGGCCCGGCCAGGCAAACGCGGCTCCGGGACGCAATGAGCCGTGGCTCGCTCTGGCTACACCTGGGTTTGTGCCGGAGGATTACACCCTGGATGTGGCGGTGCATGGGCGGGAGGCGGGCGTCATCCTGATGGCTTCTTCCCGCCGGGGGCTCGGCTATGGCTTGGCCACCCTGGGCAGCCTGCTGGCCGAAGGAGCGCTGGCCACCGGGCAGTGCCAGGACCAACCGGCGTTTCCTTACCGTGGCATCATCGACGGGTTCTACGGCCACGCCTGGCAGTGGCAGGACCGCGCCGCCATGTTGGAGTTCCTGGCGGCTAACCGGTTCAACCTCTACGTCTTGGCGCCCAAGGACAGCCACGGTCGGCGGGAGCGCTGGCGCGAACCCCTGAGCAACGACGTTTTGCAGGAAGTGGAGCTCCTGGTCCGGCAGGCGCAGCGGATGGAGGTGGCCTTTGGCTTTGCGGTGAGCCCGGGCCCATCGCTGGTTTACAGCGACCCCCGGGAGCTGGAGGCTCTGCAGGAGAAGTTCGCGCCCTTTCTCCAGTGGGGGGTCCGGATTTTCGGGTTATTTTATGACGAGGTGCCATTGTCCCTGGTACATACGGCAGATCAGGCGCGTTTTCGCAGCCTTGCCCAGGCCCAGGCTGCCCTGGCCACCCAGCTTTTCGCCTGGCTGCGCGCGGAACAGCCGGAGGCCAATCTGCTGGTGTGCCCCACGCAATACTTTGGCGACGCAGTGAATTCGCCTTATCTGGCGGAGGTGGGGCGACTGCTGCCGGCGGAGATCGCCTTGCTTTGGACCGGGCAGCAGGTGTGCTCCCCCACGCTGACCCGGCGGGAGGCGGAAGCGGCGGCTTCCGTCCTGCAGAGGCGCCCGCTGTTTTGGGACAACTATCCGGCTAATGACGGAACCATGGCGGCGGAGCTGCATCTTCTGGCGTATGCCCAGCGGGAGCCTGAACTCTGGCGGGCGGCAGCCGGGATCTTGCTGACCCCCATGACCCTGCCAGAAGCCTCCAAAATCCCTTTGGCCACGGCAGCTCAGTATCTCTGGAACCCGCGAAGATATGTGCCGGAGGAGGCTTGGCATAAGGTGGTGACGGCGCTTCTGGGCAAGGATCTGGAGCCGGCGTTGCAGGTTCTGGCAAGCTGCAACAGTTACAGCTGCCTGCAGCGGGAGGACCCGCCGTTCCTGACCAAGGCCATTCAGCACTTCCGGGACCTTTTTGATAAGGGACGGGCCCGGGACGCCTTCGCTGGCCTGCAGGAGACGTTTCAGCAGGTGGCCGCTGCCGCCAACGTCCTGCGAAGTCTGCCGAACGCACAGCTGAGCCGGGAGCTCTCCCCTTGGACCGACGAGACGGAGTTCTGGGCGCAGGTGGGCCTGTTGGCCACCCAGACGCTGGTCATCGGCGCCCGCCTGTGGATGCCGCTGACGGCGGAGGAACGTTTTCAAGCCCAACAGGATCTGAAGGTGGCGCGGCAGAAACTGCGGGCTGCCTTGGTGCGTTCCCTGGACTGCCGGACGCGGGCTTGCGGGGATGGCATCCGGTCCTTTGCGGCGGATGTGCTGCTGCGCACGGGCCACCTGCTGGATAGGGAGTGAACAGGATGGAAAAGCGTGTCCGGCGCCCGGCCGCCAAAACGCCTGCCCAGCAGATGGCGCTTCCCGTCCAGGAAGCCGGAGACGGCGGGAAGCAGGGGAACACGTTGGGCCAGGCCGTCATCTACACAGACGGGGCCTGCTCCGGCAACCCCGGACCCGGCGGATGGGCGGCGATGGTCCGTTGGGGCCGGGGGCTACGGGAGCTGGCAGGGGGAGAGGAATGCACCACAAACCAGCGTATGGAGATCAAGGCAGCCATCGAGGGGCTCCGAGCCCTCCCTAAACCCGCCCGGGTGCGCCTGTATTCCGACAGCGCCTATCTGATCAACGCGTTCCGGCAAGGGTGGATCCAGCGCTGGCTGGCCAATGGTTGGTTGAATGCCCGCCGCCGGCCTGTGGAAAACCAGGATTTGTGGCAGGAACTGATCCGGTTGACGCAGCTGCACCAGGTGGAATGGCATAAGGTGGAAGGGCACGCCGGCGACGCGTTCAATGAACGTTGCGACGCCCTGGCCCGGGCGGAAATCGCCCGCCTGCGGGCGGGGGGCCGGACTTCGGAGGGTGCCGGCCCATTACAACGCAAGTGAGGTCTCTAATGAAAGCGAAGCAGTATCTGCGCGATGTCTCTACGCCCCATCGTCTGGCCCGGGCCGGGGTCATCGCCGCCCTTTACGTGGGGATCACATATGTTCTGGCCCCGGTCAGCTTCGGCCCCTTGCAGTTCCGGGCTGCGGAGGCGCTGAGTGTGCTGCCGGTGCTGTATCCCGAGGCAGTGCCAGCCTTGTACGTCGGGGTGTTGATCGCCAATCTGTTCGGTGGACTGGGCCCGTGGGACATCTTCGGCGGCAGCCTGGTGACGCTGCTGGCTGCGGCCATGACCTACGCTTTCCGCCGCAGCTGGCTGGCGTATCTGTGGCCCGTGATGCTCAACGGGCTGCTGGTGAGCCTCTACCTGCATGTGCTTTACAGTGTTCCCTATTGGCTCACCGTAGCCTATATCAGCCTGAGCGAGGCGGCGGTGGTGGTGCTTCTGGGCCTGCCGCTGATCGGGGCCTTGCGTCGCTGGAGAGGGCCGGAGGAGTCCTGATGGGGGAGTGGGGGACGGCGGATTTCCTCCCGGGGTGGGCTGCATTGGCGTGGGCTGCCAAGGGTTTCGTGCTGGGCCTGTCCGCAGTGGGGCTTCTTTTTTGGCTGCAGCGCCGGCTTGGCTGGGTCACGCTCGAGCCTGACGCGGCCTGGGAGGCACCGCCGCAGTTGCGGCCTCTGTTGCGGCCAATGCCCATGTTCCTGGTGGTGGGCGCGGAGGAGGTGCTCTTCCGCTGGCTGATCCTGGGCCGGTGGCTCCTGCCTGCCGCAGGGCCGTGGACAGCCATTACCCTGTCTTCCCTACTTTTCGGCGCCGCCCACGTTTTCAATGAGCGTCCCTACCGCATCCGCCTGTCTGCCGTCAACGCCGCCCTCATCGGAGTGTTCCTGGGCGTTGCTTACATTGTCAGCGGGTCTTTGGCTCACGTGATCGCCTGGCACTTCGCCTGGAATTATGCGCAGTGGAGCCTGCTGGGATATCCGCTCTACGGCTCCACGGTGGTCGGCCGCTGGGGCGCCACCGTGGCCAGGGACGGAATCCCGCCCCTGGCCAGCGGGGGAAAAAGCGGCCTGGAGGGAAGCCTTTTGGCTACTGCAACGGCTGTGGCGCTGACCTTGATCTATTTGCCTCGAATGCTATAGGCTCCTGCGGCGGTGTGCCGGACTCGCTGTCCCCAGCTCGGGACGCTCCCGGTGCAGGGCGGGCGGTTTTCTCAGCAGGCTGGACGCGCTCTTCCGCCGCCACGGCCCGGGGCGCCAGAGCGAAGATCTGGTGCAGCAAAACGCCGGCCAGAGTGGCCAAAGCCACGCCGCTCAGCTCCACGCCCCCCAGGGTGATCTTGGCTCCGCCGATGCCCAGCACCAGAATCACGGCGCTGGTGATGAGCGTGCGCTTGTCGGCGTAGTCTACGCCGCTTTCCACCAGCATTCGCAGGCCGGCAGCGGCGATGACCCCGAAGAGCATGATGGAGATCCCGCCCATGACCGGACTGGGGATGGTCTGCAGCAGGGCGCCGAATTTGCCGATGAAGCCCATGAAGATGGCGAACACGGCGGCCAGGGCGATGACCTTCACGCTGTACACCCGGGTGATGGCCATGACGCCGATGTTTTCGCCGTAGGTGGTGTTGGGAGGACCGCCCAGGCAGCAGGCCGCCACCGTGGCGACACCGTCCCCCAGCAGAGAGCGATGCAGCCCCGGATTCTTGACGAAGTCGCGGCCCACCACGTTGTTGGTGACCAGCAGGTGGCCGATGTGTTCGGTGATGGTCACGATGGCGACGGGCGCAATGAGCAGGATGGCACCCCAGTCAAAGCGCGGGAGAGTGAACTGCGGTACTGCAAACCAGGCGGCTTTGGCCACGGGTGTAAAGTCCACATGGCCTGTGAGGGCGGCGAAAGTATACCCGCCGATGATGCCCAGAAGCACCGGGATGACGCTGATGAAGCCGCGGGAGAACACCGAGGCCGCCACCGCCACCAGGAGCGTCACCGCCGCCACCTCCAACCGCCAGCTCTCCCAGGCGTGGGAGGCAGGGTTGTTGGTAGCCATGTCCACCGCCGTGGCTGCCAGGCTGAGGCCGATGACGATGACCACAGCGCCCACCACCGCCGGAGGCAAAAGCCGGTTGAGCCAGTCGCTGCCGAACATCCCGATCAGCGCCGCCACGAGGACGTACACCAGCCCGGCGGCCACTCCGCCGCCCAGGGCGTAGGCAGGGCCCATCTTGGCGGACACGGCGATGATGGGTGCGATGAACGCGAAGGATGAGCCCAGATAAGCAGGAATCTTGGCCTGGGTGCACAAAATGTAGATCAGCGTCCCGACGCCCGACGCCAGAATGGCGACGGAGGGGTTCAGGCCCGTCAAAATGGGGACCAGGACCGTGGCTCCAAACATGGCGAACAGGTGCTGCAGGGAAAGGGGAATCATGCGGGCCGGAGGCGGAGCCTCATGCACGTCGGTGAAATCCTTTGCCAGCATTGGTTTTCCTCCTTTTTGCCACCTGTAAGCAAAAAGCTCCTCGCCGGCGGCTGCCGGCAAGGAGCTCCTTCCGCAAAAAAGCCAGGGTTCATGTTGGCCTGTTTGCCTGTGCCCTTGCCAGCCTCACGGGACCAGCTTAAAGGTGGCGGATGATGTCCAAACCACAGGGATTATATCCCCAGCCGGACTGCGGCGTCAAGCTTTCATGCGGCGTCAAGCGGGCATTGGATACGGTGCCCAATCTCGGATCCAACCCGCCGGGGCCCGGGCAGCATTGGGTGAAATCCACGTGCCCGCTGGACTGTTTCGATAGCTGCAGCCTGCGGGTGGAAGTGCGACAGGGCCGCGTGGAGCGGGTCAGCGGGGATCCCGAGCATCCTTTGACCAGAGGGTTCATCTGCAGCAAGGGCCGGCGTTGGCGGGAACGGCTTTATTCCCCACAACGGGTCCTGCAGCCGTTGCGCCGCTTCGGCAGCACCTGGCAACCTGTGAGCTGGGAAGAAGCGCTGGGCTGGGTGGCGGCGCGGCTGGAGGAGATCCTGGCCGTCAGCGGACCGCTGGCCGTGCTGCACGTGGCCGGCGACGGGTCCGGAGGCTTGTTGCACGACCTAGACCGCCGCTTTTTTCGGGCTCTGGGGGGACTGACCCAGCCGGAAGGCTCTCTGTGCTGGGGCAGTGGCTTGGCCGCCCAGGTGTATGATTTTGGCGCCAACCGGGCCCATTTCTGGGAGGATCTCCTGCACGCCCGCACCATTGTCCTGTGGGGGCGCAATCCCTCTGAAACCAACATTCATCTTGTGCCTTTTCTGCGCCAGGCACACACCGCGGGAGCCCGCATCATCTCCGTCAACCCCCAGCGTATCCGGCTGGAAGGCCTGGATGCCCTCCACATCCAGCCCCGGCCCGGCACAGATGGTGCGCTGGCGTTGGGCGTCATCCGGGCCCTGGCGCGGCAGGGCGGGCTGGATGAGGCCTTCATTCAGCAGCACGTCCTGGGGGCCGAAAGAGTCCTCCAGGAGGCTGAGAGGCACGATGCCGCCGCAGTGGAGCGCATCACCGGGGTGGACGGCGCCGCCGTGGAGTTTCTGGCTACGGCCTATGGCCGGCAACGGCCTACGGCCACGCTCTTCGGCTACGGGATGCAGCGTTACGTGAACGGCGGCAACACGGTACGGGCCATTGATGCCCTGGCGGCCCTGAGCGGCAACGTCGGCGTTGCCGGGAGCGGTGCCAATTACGCGGATCGCAGTTGGCGCCAGGTGCTCTATCCCCTGAGCGGCCCGGACATTCCGGCGCAGGTGCGCACCATTCCTTTCAGCAGGTTGGGGGAGGGCATTCTGGAGCAGAGGGATCCCCCCATCCGGGCCATCTTCGTCACCCGGGCCAACCCTGTGACTCAGGTGCCGGACACGTCCCGGGTCATGGCAGCCTTCCGCAAGGCGGAGCTCTCTGTGGTCATCGATCATTTCCTGACGGACACAGCCCAGGCTGCCGATCTGTTCCTGCCCTGCACCACGGTGTTGGAAGAAGAAGATATCGTGATCTCCTCCTGGAACCCTTACGGCGGCTATGTCTGGCCTGCCGTACCTCCGCAGGGTGGGGCCCGGCGGGAGCTGGACATTTTCACGGACTTGGCGCGCCGGATGGGGGTGCTGGACCGCTTCGGCGAAGCCGATGCCACCGGTTGGCTGGCGCGGGCCCTGGCACCGGCGGAGCCCTATGGCGTGACCCTGGAACGGTTCAGGCAGGAGGGGACCGTGGCTTCGCCCCTGGCCCAGCCAGTAGCCTGGCAGGACGGCCGCTTTGCCACGCCCTCGGGCAAGGTGGAGCTGGTGTCCGTAAAAGCGAAGGAAGAGACCGGCTCTGCCTGGGCCCGGTATTCTCCTCCTGCGGTGGCGGGGCAGGGCCAGGGTTTGGTTCTCATCACTCCTCATGTGGCCCACAGGCTCCACAGCCAATACTTCAATCTGGAGCCTGAAGGTACGGCGCCGCGCCTGCCGCATCTCCGCCTGCATCCCCACACCGCAGCCCGCCTGGGACTTGTGCGGGGGGAGAAGGTGGAGGTATCTACATCCCAGGGTTCCCTGCATGCCTTCTTGCAGCTGGATCCCTCCGTGCATCCGGAAACCGCCGTCTTGCCGGAGGGCCACTGGCTGTCCAGCGGGGGCGGTGTAAATCTGCTCACTCCGGCTCTGATCCCGGACATGGGCCTCGGTACGCCATTCTACGACGTCCGTTGCCAGGTCCGGCCTGCAGGTCATGGGAATGAGAAAAAATAGGATAATTTAATTCGGATAAACCTGACAGGCCGGACAACGCCTGAATTTCCCGAGCAATTCCGCTTTGCAGCCGAAAATGCAGGGAAAATATCAGAATTAGAAGCCTATTAGAAATAATTAACGCTGGTGTTCTATTCTATCGCCTTTGTCCCCACGCCATTCGACATGGGCTTGTCCATCCCTCTGATACGATAAAGAAAAGGTAAACCCGGCGGAGGGATACCCCGGTTCCTCCGCGCTCCTCTCGGGTACAGGCGGGAGAAACGTGTGTCGAAGGAGGGATGGACAGCCTTGGCTTCTGAGAGTGCGCCGTACAGGCGCCTGCGGGCGCTGCGCATGGACGAACGTGCGCCGGCCTCCAGCCTGGGGCCGGGCCCGGGAAACCGGCGGGCTGCGGCAGATGTCCGCCGCTGGGTCACCTTCCCGGTGACCGGAACCGGCGCTCTTTGGCTGATTGGCGCCTTTCTTCTGGGCCGGGTCTTGTGGTGGGGGGAGATGCACCCCTTCCTGCCCATGGCGGTCATCGCTGCCACGGCGTGGCGTCCCGGCGGCCAGGTCTTTTGGGCCTGGTTCGGGGCTCTGCTGGGGGTGGCCAGCCAACATGCACAACAGCCGGTGTTGCTTTTATCCTACGGGACGGCGGCCCTGGCCGCCCATCTCCTGGCCGGCTTTCTCCACCGCCGCCAGCTTTTTGCCGGCTCCGCTTTGGGTCTGGCCACAGCCGGTGCTGCGGCCTATTGGCTGGTCCGTTTGGCCTGGCTGGTGGGACAGGGGGCGGTGCCCATGCTGGTGTTGGATGCCGGAGGAGAAGCATTGTTGAGCCTGCTGGGGGGATACGCTCTCCTCGTGATCTGGACGGAGACGGCGGGCACAGGATCCGGGCCGGCTATGTCCGCCGCGGATGGTGCAGCCCGGCTGTCTCCCTCCCGAGTCGGCTTTGCGCTGGATCCCAGACCGCTGACGCATGGGCAGTGGTTGAGTCTGATTTTCCTGGCTGGGGCCGGGGTGGCGGGGCTGGGCGATCTGAAGCTGGCCGGAGGGGTGCCCGTGGCCAGCGCAGCCATAGGCTGGCTCGTGCTGAGCGCGGCTCGGGTCGGGGGGCTAGGAGTGGCCAGCGGCGTCGGGATCGCCCTGGATCTTGTCCCGGCTCTTTTCGCCCTGGGATTGGGCTCCGCCCTGCCTTTCGGCGGAGCCTTGGGTCTGGCGGCAGGAGTCCTGTCTGCCTGGAAGTCTTGGGTCATGGCCGCAGGCTACATGGGGATGGCCCTGCTCCTCTCCCTCCAGGAGGCCACGCCTTGGCTCATGGCAGGCCAATGGCTGGCCCTGGGCCTGGGGCTGGTCTGCTTTTTGCTAGTGCCGTCGGAGTTCTATGCCCGCCTGGCCCGTATGATTCCGGACACGGCGGAGCAGCGGCAAGCTCAGGTGGATCGGTTGCATCGCGCCCATCGGGCCTTCGTGGCCAAGCTGAACCAGTTTGCCGCCCTGTTTCAGGACCTGGCGGGGACCTTTTCTCAGTCGCCCCCTCCGCCGGAAGATCAGCAAAAGGGGATCCTGCAGGCGGTAGGCGTGGTCCAGGAATTGATGGCCGGGACCTGCAGCCATTGCAAGTCTGTCCGCTACTGCTGGAATGAGCGGTTCTACACCACATACGCCTCCTTCCTGGGACTCATCACTGCGGCGGAGAAGAAGGGCCAGGTGGCTGCCGCCGATGTGCCAGGGCAGCTGCGGGGCCGCTGCAGCTACCTGCCCAGGGTGGTGGACGGCGTGAACAGCTACATGGCCCGGCTGAACACATGTACCGAATGGGCCGACCGCTTGGCGGAAAGCCGGGCGGTGGTGGCCGGACAATTGCGGGGCGTGGCGGACATCCTGCAAAACCTGGCCCAGGAGACCCGCCTGGACGTGCTATACCTGGACGGAGCGGAGCAGCAACTGTGGCGGTTTTTCCGGCGCAGCGGCCTCCCCATGCAACAGATCGTAGTGACCCGCGGCCCTCACGATCGCATCCAGGTGGACCTGGTTTTCCCCGCTTGCCAGCAAGGCCTGCAATGCCCCCGGCTGCTCATCCCGGCTCTTTCCAGGCTGCTGAGACTGCCGCTGATGCAGGCGGATCTCCGTTGTGGCATGCAATCCGGCGAGCAGTCCTGCAGTCTGCGCCTGTTGCCCCAGGTGCAATATGCCATTCAGACAGCCCGCGCCAGCCGGGCCCAGGACGGAGGGCTCATTTCGGGAGATGCCTGCTCCCGGCTGGACCTGGGGGACGGCCGTGTGGCCAGCATTCTCAGCGACGGCATGGGCACCGGCCCCCGGGCTTCCCTGCAAAGCAGCGTGACGGTGAACATGCTGGAGCAGCTCCTGAAGGCTGGATTGAACCGCTACTTCGCCGTTCATACGGTCAACTCGCTGCTTTTGCTGCGTTCCTCCGAGGAGATCTTCGCCACCGTGGACCTGGCTCTACTGGACCGCTACACGGGGCTGGTGGAGTTTGTGAAGATCGGTTCTCCGCCCAGCTATATCAAGCGTGGGAAAGAAGTGGCGGTGGTGCGGGGGGAAGCCCCGCCGGCCGGCATGTTGCCCGATCTGGAGGTGGACGTCTCCACCCGGCAGCTGCAACACGGTGATCTACTGGTCATGCTCACGGACGGCATCTATGAATCCGTCCCGCGCCAGGAGGGCCAGGGCGCAGACGACTGGATCCCCGGCTTCCTGAGCCAGCTGGCCAGCGATAATCCCCAGGAGGTCGCGGACGCGCTGCTCGCTGCTGCGCTACAGAGCCAGTCCGGCCGCAGCCGGGACGACATGACGGTGGTGGTCATGCGCCTGGCCTGGTGGCATGAGCAGCCGCGGCAGGCTTCTCCCGAGCCGGCGCCCGTGGCCAGGCTGCAGCGGCGGGAGGCGCGGCGGTCCGCTTGGCCGGAAAGCCCGCAGGAACAGGCGCTCGGATAGGGTCGTTCCGCATGATGGCCAAGGCCCGGTATGTGAAACGCACATACCGGGTTTTGTTTTTGGCCATGTTAGCCGTTGGACAGGCATGCGGCCCGACGGAGGAGGAGCGGACCCAAAGATGGACAGGAATCTTGAGGGAAGATGGCCGGAGTACGGAGCCGGCGTCACCCGGATCGAGATTATCCGCTGCGTCTGGAAGCGCGGGGAAGCAGGAGCCAGGGCTTGGCAGGAAGAATCGAACCGTGCGGTGATACCGGGGAGAGTTGCCAGGCCGTTGCGGGCGGGAAAGCGTCCCAGGCGGGCGGAAACATGGGAGCGGTGGGCGCCCTGGTACGCCGTGGCGGGTTTTCTTTGTTTCCTGGCGAGCCTCGGGGTCTGGCTAGGCTGGATCGGCTGAGAATAGCCGGGCCCGCAGAAAGGGAAGGGAAGCGGGCACGGGACGGGAAGGAGCAGGAAGAACAGGCAGCGGGCCAAAGGACGCCTCCGGACCGGACCGCCTGTGGCAGGCGGTTTTACAGGCCTTGGAAGACCCGGAGTTCTTGCCTCAGGGTGTCACGCTGGTGGTGGCAGTGTCGGGCGGTCCGGATTCTACGGTCTTGTTGCATGTGCTGTGGCGCCTGGCGTCCCGGCACCGCTGGCGGCTGGTGGCGGCCCATCTGAACCACGGGATCCGGGGGGCCGAGGCCTGGCAGGACGCCGCTTTCGTGGCGAGCTTTGCCGGGCAGCTGGGGATTCCCTATGCCGTGGGAACGACGGATGTCCCAGCCCTGGCCCGTAGGGAAGGCAGGTCCCTGGAGGAGGCGGCGCGCCAGGCCCGCTACGCTTTTTTGCGGCGTATGGCGGCCCTTTACGGGGCAGCCCGGATCGTGTTGGGGCACACGGCCAACGACCAGGCGGAAACCGTCCTTCTGAACCTGATCCGCGGCGCCGGGCCGCGGGGCCTGGGCGGGATGGCGGCCCGGCGCGGCAACTTGGCCAGGCCCCTTTTGTCTGTATGGCGGGCCGAGATCCTGGCCTATGCCCGCCATTGGAAGCTGCCCTGGCGCACAGATGCCAGCAACGCAGACGTCCGCTTTCAGCGCAACCGCATCCGGCTAGAGGTCCTGCCCCGGCTGCGGAGCCTGCAGCCGGAAGTAGAGCGCCATCTGACGGAGACGGCGGAGATCCTGCAGGCCGAGGAGCGCTGGTTGGACCAGCTGGCAGGCGAGACACTGGAGGCTTGGCTCCAGAATGCTCTGCGCAGCCCCGGCATGTACCTGAAGCCGGGGGCCGGTGCCCGCCTACCCTGCCCTGTGCCGGCGGAGTGGCCTCTGGCTTTGCGCCGCCGGGCAGTGCGCTGGCTCTGGCACCGGTTGGGCGGTGCGCCTGTTTTGGAGTTTCCCCACGTGGAGGCGGTGCGCCGCCTGTGGGAGGGGCAGGAAACCCAGGGCCGGGGGTTGCCCGGCGCTGGTTGGGTGCGGCGCCAGGGCGGGGCGGTGGAACTCCACCTGGGCGCCGGAGCCGGCCCGGGCCGGGAGGAGCTTTCGGGACCCGGAGCCGCAAACCGGGAAGAGGATGGACTGGAACAGGTTTTGCCGGTCCCCGGGCAGGTCTTTGTGCCGGCCGGTGGACAAAGGCGGGTATTGTGCGCCCGGCTGGCTGTGCGGCCCGCGGGGTTCGACCCGGGCCAAGCCAGTGCCCCCTGGCGGGTCTATCTGGATGCAGCGGCCGTTCTGGGCTCGGGCGTCCTGGGCTGGGAACACGGTGACCGGCCGGGGCCACCCGGGCAGCAGGTGCCTTTGGGGTTGCTGCGGGTGCGCCTGGTCCGGCCCGGCGACGCCTTTTTCCCGCTGGGAGCCGGAGGCCGTAAGAAACTGCACGATTTCTTCGTGGATGCCAAAGTTCCTCGGGAGCGCCGCTGGCACACCTGGGTGGTCACCACAGAGGCAGGGGACATCGTGTGGGTCGTCAATTTGCGCCTGGACCAGCGTTTCGCCGTGCAAGCCGGGACCCGCTGCCTGCTGGAGTTGCAGTGGGGGGACGATGTGCCGGCGGAACCTTCGGCAGATGGTGGACGTTAAGCTAGATGGCACAGATCCGAGCTGGGTGGCACGGATCTTGGCCGCCGCCGCGTTGCGTTGCCCTGGAAATATCCATATGTTATAATGAAAATCTGAATGGTTTAGGATTGGTTCTCGCTGGCGCGAGGGGAGGACTATGGTTGAACAGATTTCTGCGCGGCATAAGCCTTTACATCCTCCTGGCCGTCGTGGTCATCATGGTGGTCAGCGGTCTGTTTCAACAGACCGAGCCGCCTAAGCCCCTAGATTACAGCGCCTTCACCCGCTCTGTGGACCAGGGCAAGGTGGATCGCGTGGTCTTTATCGGTGCAGAGACGTTGGATGGTGTGCTCAAGGATGGCACACATTTCACCGTCATCCTGCCGCCTGGCGTGGATGAACAGCTGACCAAGCAGCTTCAGGCCCACGGGGTCCTGATCTCGGCGCAACGGCCGCCTCAGCCTTCTTGGTGGATGTCGTTCCTGCCCAACCTCATCTTGTTGGTGGCGTTTGTGGGGTTGTGGCTGTTCTTTCTCAACCAGATGCAGGGCGGCGGCAACCGGGCCATGTCTTTCGGCAAGAGCAGAGCCAAGCTGCACGCAGAGGACAAACCGCGGGTCACCTTCAACGACGTGGCTGGCGTGGACGAGGCCAAGCAGGAGCTGGCGGAGGTTGTAGATTTCCTGAAGCACCCGAAACGGTTTGCGGAGCTGGGCGCCAAGATCCCCAAGGGCGTCCTTTTGGTGGGACCTCCCGGAACCGGCAAGACACTGTTGGCCCGGGCCATCGCCGGCGAGGCAGGGGTGCCCTTTTTCAGCATCAGCGGCTCCGATTTCGTGGAAATGTTCGTGGGCGTCGGTGCAGCCAGGGTCCGGGACCTGTTCGATACTGCCAAGAAGCACGCACCCTGCATCGTATTCATTGATGAAATCGACGCGGTGGGACGGCAGCGGGGCGCTGGATTAGGCGGCGGACATGATGAACGGGAGCAGACCCTGAACCAGCTGCTGGTGGAGATGGATGGCTTCGAGCCCAATGCCGGCATCATCATCCTGGCCGCCACCAACCGGCCGGACGTGCTGGATCCGGCGCTCTTGCGGCCCGGACGCTTTGACCGCCAGGTGGTGGTGGACCGTCCGGACGTGAACGGCCGGGAGGAGATCCTGAAAATCCACGCCCGCGGCAAGCCGTTGGCAGAGGACGTGGATCTCAAGGTCCTGGCCCGCCGTACGCCGGGCTTCACTGGAGCGGATTTGGAGAACCTCATGAACGAGGCGGCCATTCTAGCCGCTCGTCGTTCCAAGAAGCGCATTTCCATGCAGGAGTGCGAAGAGGCCATCGACCGGGTCATGATGGGCCCCGAGCGCAAGAAGCGGGTCATCAGCCCCAGAGAAAAAGAGGTCTTTGCTTACCACGAAGCAGGGCATGCGGTGGTGGCCCACTATTCGCCCCATATCGATCCCGTGCACAAGGTGACCATCATTCCCAGGGGTATGGCCGGTGGCTATACCATGGTCGTGCCCGTGGAGGATAAGCACCTGACTACCAAGACGGAGCTCATGGAGTATCTGTCGTTCGCGTTGGGCGGCCGGGCTGCAGAAGAGATCACCTTTGGAGAGATCAGCACCGGCGCGCAAAATGACCTGGAGCAGGCCACCCGCATGGTGCGCAAGATGATCACCGAATACGGTATGAGCGAGCGGCTGGGTCCCATGACTTTTGGACACGGCCATGAGGAGCAGGTCTTCCTGGGCCGGGATATCACCCGCGACCGCAACTACTCCGAAGAGGTGGCTGCAGCCATTGACCGGGAAGCCCGGGCCTTCATCGACCGGGCCTACCACCGGGCCAAGGAGATCCTGTTCGAGCATCAGGAAGAGCTGAAACGGGTGGTGGAGGCCCTCAAGGAGCAGGAGACCCTGACGGGCGAAGAGTTCCGGGCTTTGATGGGCCCCAGGCCACAAGTGATGGAACCCGGTCCGTCCCGCGAGGAGACAGCGGAGGAGGCCGGCGAGGCAAAGCCGGCCGCGGCGGCAACCCGGCCCGACACAGGGGATCGGCGGGGGCCGGCGCTGCCCAAATCGGGTCCGGCACCGGGCTACGCGCCCGAGCCCGGATAGCGGCGCAGGCCGGGCGTGTGGGCTTGTGAGGCAGGTGGGAGGCGTGGAAGCGGTGGATCCCCAGCCCGTGCTGGTCGACGGCTGCACTCTGACCCTGGAGGACGTGGAAGCGGTGGCGCGACGGCATCACCCGGTGATGCTGGACGCCACCGCTTTATTGCGGGTGGAGCGCGCGCGGTCCTTTGTGGAGCAGTTGGTGCAGGAGGGCCGGGTGGTGTACGGCGTCACCACCGGTTTCGGCAAATTTTCCGAGGTGGTGATTCCTCCGGAGCAAGTCCGGGCGTTGCAACGCAATCTGCTGCGCAGCCATGCTTGCGGCGTAGGCCCCGAATTGGGCGAAGAGGTGGTCCGGGCCATGCTGCTCCTGCGCCTGAATGCCCTCATGAAGGGCTATTCCGGTGTCCGGCCCCGGCTGTGCCACCTTTTGACGGAGATGCTGAACCGGGGGGTCCAGCCTGTGGTGCCTTCCCAGGGCTCCGTGGGGGCCAGCGGCGATTTGGTTCCCCTGGCACACCTGGCTCTGGTGTGCCAGGGGGAGGGGGAGGCATTCTTCCAGGGCCGGCGCCTCCCGGGGAGGGAAGCCCTGGCCCTGGCGGGCCTGGAGCCGCTGGAGTTGGAAGCCAAAGAGGGCTTGGCGCTCATCAACGGGACCCAGGCCATGACGGCCATCGGATGCCTGGTGGCGCTGGACGGCGGGCGCTTGGCGCAGGTAGCGGACGTAGCGGCGGCCATGAGCCTGGAAGCTCTGCGGGGGACCTTGAGCGCGTTCTCCCCACGGCTCATGGAAGTGCGCCCTCATCCAGGACAGGCCCAGGTGGCCGCAAACGTGCGCCGCATCTGTGCAGAAAGCCAGATCATCGCTTCCCACCGCTTCTGTTCCCGCGTACAGGATGCCTATTCCTTGCGGTGCGTACCCCAGGTGCATGGCGCTTCCCGCGATGCCCTCCAGCACGTGCGTCAGGTGCTGGAGCGGGAAATCAACGCCGCCACGGACAACCCGCTGCTGTTTGTGGACAATGGAGAAGCCCTTTCCGGCGGCAATTTCCACGGACAGCCCGTGGCTTTGGCCCTCGAGTATCTGGGGATGGCCCTGGCGGAACTGGCCGACATCTCGGAGCGCAGGCTGGAACGGCTGTTGAACCCGGCTCTCAGCGGGCTCCCGGCTTTTCTTTCGCCCCACGGAGGGCTTCATTCCGGCCTGATGATCAGCCAGTATACGGCAGCGGCCTTGGTTTCGGAGAACAAGGTTCTGGCCCATCCCGCGGTGGTGGATTCCATCCCCACCTCCGCCGGCCAGGAGGACCACGTGAGCATGGGCAACATCTCGGCCCGCAAGGCTGCGGCCATCGCCGGGAATGTGGAGGCGGTGCTGGCCATTGAGTTGATTGCGGCAGCCCAGGCTCTGGATTTTCTGGCTCCGCGCCGGCCCGGGCTGGGAACCCGGGCCGCCTGGGAATGCCTGCGCGCTGAGATTCCCCATCTGGAGGAAGACCAGGTGTTGGCGCCCTGGGTGGAGCGGGCTCGCGGGCTCATCCGCTCCGGGCGGCTGTTGGCCGCCGTGCAAAAAGCCGCAGGCCCACTGGGGTAGGGACGTGGGCCACGCCCTGAACCCGCTCCCTGGGTTCAGGGCGGAAAACCGCCCAGGGGAGGACGAACCCCCCGCCGGATGAGTCAGCAGGAATCCGGGGAGTCGTGGCGTATCTTGATGTTATTCTGTACGCCGTTCCGCTGATCATGGGTACCGGTCCGCTGAGCAGAACGCAGGACGAAAAAGCAGGCCGGGAGCATGCGGTACGTAGTCTGTCAGGCGCCGGAATTCCCCGCTGAAGCACGGGCGGACGCCGGGACACCCCGGGATGCGGCGGGACGCTGGCAAGGAGGTGTGTTTTTTAGGCCCACTCGTGAAAAGAAAACAGGCCTGGAGCTCACTTCTGCGCAGGGAAACCATGAACGGGGTAGCAAGGAATCAGGCGAAGAGAAGAGTGTAGTCGAGTATTAAGGAGGTTGGCAGGAGTGAAACGTTTTAGTATCGTCTTGTCTGCTGTGCTGCTTCTGGTTGCCCTCTTGACAGGTGCCGTCCAGGCGGCGCCGGAACCCATCCGCATCGGCCTCAATCTGGAAATGACAGGTGCGGTGGCTGCCTACGGACAAATGGGATACGAGGGCATCCAGACCCTCAAGGAGATCGTCCCCTTCAAGGTATTGGGCCGTCCCATCGAACTGGTTTTGGTGGACAACAAGTCCGATAAAGTGGAAGCTGCCAATGCCACCAGCCGCCTGATCGAGCAGTCCAAGGTGGTGGCCATCATCGGCCCCATGATCTCCGGCAGCATGTTGGCCGCGGGGCCCATTGCCGAGCGTTACCATGTGCCCATCATCGGCCCCAGCACCACCAATCCCCTGACGACCCAGGACAAGAAGTATGTGTTCCGGGCCTGCTTCATTGATCCCTTCCAGGCTACGGTGGCTGCCAAGTTCGCCTATCAGAACCTGAAAGCCCGGCGTGCGGCCGTACTCTCGGATATCGCCAACGACTACTGCGTGGCCCTGGGCAATTTCTTCATTAAGGAATTTAAGAGCTTCGGCGGCCAGGTGGTGTCGGTGCAGTATATCAAGGCCGGCGACCAGGATTTCAGCGCCCAGCTCACCGCCATCAAGAACGCCAATCCCGATGTGCTGTACATCCCGAACTATTACACCGAGGACGCCCTGGCTGCCATCCAGGCTCGCCAGTTGGGCTTAAACGTCCCCATGCTCTCCGGGGACGGCGCCGATGCGCCGGAGCTGTTCAAGATCGGCGGCCAGGCCGTGGAAGGCCTCATGAACACCGCCTTCTGGCACGAAAAAGCAGCCACCAGCCAACTGAGCAAGCAGTACGTGGCAGCCTACAGGAAAAAGTATCACAAGGACCCCAATGCCTTCGGCGCCCTGGCTGCAGACTCGATGCTCATCATCATGGATGCGATCAAGCGCGCAGGTTCCACTGACCCCGTGAAGATCCGGCAAGCCATGGAGGAGACCAAAGACCTGCCGGTGGTCACCGGTTTCGTCACCATCCACAATGGCGATGCCGTCAAAGCAGCCGTGATTCGCAAGGCTCACAACGGGCAGTGGGATTACCTGGCCACTGTGAATCCCTAGCCCGCAGCGTTTTCCACCTCGTCAGGCAGGGAGGCGCAGGCCCGGGCTGCGGGGGCGGCCCCGCAGCCCGGGCTGGATGTGGCGGCACTGCAGGGCCGTCTGGGACCCTCGAAGGTCAGGAGGCAGGACCCATGAGTCTGCAAGAGTTCATTCAGCAGCTTTTGAACGGGCTGTCCTTGGGGAGCCTTTATGCACTGGTCGCCATCGGGTACACCATGGTTTATGGCATCTTGAGGCTGATCAATTTCGCCCACGGGGATATTTTCATGGTCGGAGCCTACATCGCCTTTTATCTGGTGGGGGTCTTTTATCTGCCCTGGTGGCTTTCGCTGCCGTTGACCCTTCTGCTCACCGCAGGCGTAGGCGTGCTCATTGACCGGGTGGCCTACCGCCCGCTGCGCAACGAGCCACGGATTTCGCTCCTCATCACCGCGGTGGGGGTCTCCTTCCTCCTGGAAAACCTGGGCTTGGTCACAGTAGGTGCGCGCCAGAAGGGCTTTCCTGTGCCAGGCATGATGGCCAGCCCGGTGCGGATTCTCGGCGCTCAGGTGGGTGGCGTCAGCATCTGGGTTCCCCTCATTTCCTTGGCTTTTCTGCTTCTACTGCTGTGGGTGATTTACCGGACCAAGGCCGGCATGGCCATGCGGGCCGTATCAAGGGATATCGAGGCCACCCGGCTCATGGGGGCTGACGTGGATCGGATCATCGCCTTTACTTTTGCCATCGGCTCAGCCCTGGCCGCCGCAGGAGGCATCCTCTGGTCCTTCAAGTATCCGCAGATCAACCCGCTCATGGGCATCTACCCGGGCTGGAAGGCGTTTACCGCGGCGGTGGTGGGGGGCATCGGCAATCCCACCGGCGCCATGATCGGCGGTGTGCTCATCGGCCTGGTGGAAGTGCTGACCGTGGCCTTTTTCCCCACCCTGTCCGGGTACCGCGACGCATTCGTCTTTTCCATCCTGATCCTGTTCCTGCTCCTGCGGCCCACAGGCCTTTTGGGTGAACCGCTGAAGGAGAAGGTGTGAAGCGTGAAGAGCATCTACAAGACCGGTTTGACCCTGGCCGGCCTGGCCCTTCTGTTTCTGCTCATCGGCTGGGCCAACGGGCATCTGAACGAGTATTACAGCCGGGTTCTGAACACGGCCGCCATCTACATCGTGGCAGCTGTGAGCTATAACCTGATCAACGGCGTGGCCGGCCAGTTCTCCCTGGGCCCAAACGGCTTCATGGCCATCGGGGCCTATGTCACCACGCTCCTGATTCTGCCCGTGTCCCAAAAACAGGCGGTATGGTTTCTGCAGCCGCTGGTGTGGCCGCTGAGAGCCTACTCTTTGCCCCTTTGGCTGTTTCCGGTGGCGCTTCTGGCCGGCGGGGCGGCCGCCGCCCTAGGGGCTTTCCTCATCGGTATCCCGGCCCTGCGTCTGCGCGGGGACTACCTGGCCATCGCCACCTTCGGCTTCGGGGAGATCATTTTCGTCTTGGCCAACAACATCATTCCCCTGACCAACGGGCCGTTAGGCATCAAAGGGATCCCGAACCTGCCGTACCTTCTCTGGGTCACCTGGGGCTGCGCAGTCTTGACGGTCCTGGCCGTCACCAGCCTGGTGAATTCCAGCTTCGGAAGGGCTTTGAAGGCCATCCGTGAGGACGAGGTGGCAGCGGAGGCCATGGGCGTGGCCTTATTCCGCCACAAAATGCTGGCCCTGGTGGTCTCCGGCTTCTTCGGCGGCATCGCCGGGGGGCTGCTGGCGTTTCTGGTGAGTACCATCTCGCCCTCGGCCTTTACCTTCTTCATGACCTTCACGTTGCTTATCATCATCGTCCTGGGCGGCCTGGGTTCCACCACCGGGGCAGTGGTGACGGCGGTGATCTACACCGTCCTGCAGGAGCTCCTGCGGGTGGTGGAGTCCCCCTTGGACCTGGGCCCCGTCCACATCCCCGGCATCTCCGGCATGCGCATGGTGGTCATCTCCGCCCTCCTCATTGCCGTGATGCTGTTTTACCGGCGGGGGCTTTTCGGCGGCCGGGAGTTCAGCTGGGATTGGCTGTGGCAGAAGTGGACCAAAAGGAAGGGAACGTCATGGAACCAAACGGCGGCCAGCCGCTCTTGAGCTTGCGCAACGTGACCATGCAGTTCGGCGGGCTGACGGCGCTCGATGACTTCAGCCTGGAGCTGGCTCCGGGGGAACTGCTGGGGCTCATCGGCCCCAACGGAGCAGGCAAAACCACCGTGTTCAATGTGATCACGGGGCAGTTCGCCCCTACCCGCGGCAGGATCCTGTTCCAGGGCCGGGATATCACCGGCTGGCGTCCCGACCGGGTGACGGCGGCGGGTATTGCCCGTACGTTTCAAAACATCCGGCTGTTCGGGGGGCTTTCCGTTCTGGAAAACGTGCTGGTGGCCTATCATGTGCGCCTGCGCTCCGGCGTTTTGGGGGCCATTTTCCGTTCGCGCCTCTACCGCCGCGAAGAGGAGCAGATGCGGCGGGAGGGGATGGCCCTGCTGGAGCGGGTGGGGCTGGCGGAGGTGGCCCGCGAGGAAGCCCACGGACTGCCCTACGGCCAACAACGCCGCCTGGAGATCGCCCGGGCCCTGGCGACCCACCCCCGCCTCCTGCTGCTGGACGAGCCGGCGGCGGGAATGAATCCCGAGGAAACCCGGCAGCTCATGGGTTTTATCCAGCACATTCGCCGGGAGTTCCAGCTCACCATCCTGCTCATCGAACACGACATGCAGCTGGTCATGGGGATCTGCGAGCGCATCCGGGTGCTGGATTACGGTCAGTCCATTGCCGAAGGAACTCCGGAGCAGATCCAGAGGAACCCCCGCGTGATCCAGGCGTATCTGGGCCAGGCCGAGGCGGACGAAGAGGGACAGGGGGCGCGGCACGATGTTGCAGGTTGAGGATCTGCATGTTCATTATGGCGGAATTCATGCCCTGCAAGGGGTGCACCTGGAGGTTCCGGACGGAAGCATCGTGACGCTCATCGGTGCCAACGGCGCCGGGAAAAGCACCACGTTGCGGGCAGTGACGGGCTTGGTGCGGCCGCGGCAGGGGAGAATCCGCCTGCAGGGCCGGGAGATCACGCGGCTGCCGGCCCACAAAATCGTGGCTGCCGGCGTGGCCATGGTGCCAGAGGGGCGCAGGATTTTCCCGAACCTCACCGTCCGGGAGAATCTGCTCATGGGGTCGTACCTACGCCGCGATGCCAGCGGGGTGCGCAGGGACATGGACTGGGTATTCCGGCTTTTCCCGCGCTTGAAGGAGCGCCAGAACCAAAGGGGCGGCACCCTTTCCGGGGGCGAGCAGCAAATGCTGGCCATCGGGCGGGCGCTCATGTCCAGGCCGTCTCTGCTGCTTCTGGATGAGCCCTCCCTCGGCTTGGCACCGCTGCTGGTCCGAGAGGTGTTCCAGGTCCTCAAAGAGATCAACGCCGAAGGGCGAACCCTGCTTTTGGTGGAGCAAAACGCCCATGCGGCGCTGGGGCTGGCCCATCATGCGTACGTGTTGGAGACCGGCCGCATCGTTCTGGAAGGCAGTGGCCGCCAGCTGCAGCAGAATGCCGCTGTACGGCGGGCCTACCTGGGGGATCCCGGTGCAGAGGCGATGTGAGCTGTAGGATGACGCCGGGGAGCGCCGGGATGCCCGGAAGGTGGTGAAGCCTCGTTAAGCCAGGCCTCTCTCCTGCCGATAAAACGGATGTGTGAGGGTTTATTGGTGGTGAGGGTATGGATCTGGCAACTGTAATTGGCCTGTTGGCTGCAGTGGGAAGCCTTCTGATCTCCGTCGTGGTGGAAGGCGGCAGCTTGCGTTCCTTGGTCAATCTCTCCGGCCTCATCGTGGTCTTCGGCGGCACCATCGGTGCCACGATGGTTTCCTTCGCATTGAAGGATCTTTCGGCAGTGGGGGATCTGTTCCGGCTGGTGTTCTCTCCGCCCAAGACGGATCCGCAAAAGACCCTGCGGCTTCTGGTGAGCTTCGCCGAGACTGCCCGTCGTGAAGGCCTCCTCAGCCTGGAGGAGCGGATCCAGGGGCTGGATAACAAGTTCCTGGAAAAAGGTATCCGCCTCATCGTGGACGGCACAGACCCGGATCTGATCCGCAACATGTTGGAAACCGAGTTGATGCTCACTGAGGAGCGCCACAAGGCCCGGGCTTCTATTTTCGAAGCTGCCGGCGGCTTTGCGCCCACCATGGGCATCATCGGTACCGTCATGGGGTTGGTGCACGCCTTGGGAGCCCTGCAGGACGTCAACAACTTGGGTAAGTCCATCGCCGTGGCGTTCACGGCCACGTTGTACGGGGTCTCGTCCGCCAACATCCTCTGGCTTCCCCTAGCCAACAAGCTGAAAGCCATCAGCAAGGCGGAGTTGGTGGAGGGAGAGATGATGCTGGAAGGCATGCTCTCTATCCTGCACGGCGAGAATCCACGCATTATCGAGGAGAAGCTGAAGGTTTTCTTGGAGCCCGGCACCCGCCGTCAGCTGGAACTGGCTCCGCGCGAGGCCGGGACGGAGGAGAGGGTCTATGCTCGACGGGAAACGTCGGCCCGCGCTTAGTTCATTTGGCTCCACTCCGGAACAAAAGGGTAACGATGCAGCCGGCATGATGCGGTGGCTTCTCACCTACGCGGACCTGATCACGCTGCTCCTCGCGTTCTTCGTGGTGATGTACGGGTCGTCCCGTGTGGATGTGCAACGCTGGCAGCAGGTGAGCCAGTCTTTGCGGGCGGCTTTCGGGATCCAGGCGGGCGGCGCCAATATCATCGGCGACGCTCCCGGCCGGTCGGTGATCCCTTTATCCGCCCAAGACGAGGCGCAATTTGCCGCGATCGTGGAGCAGATCCGGGCCTACGTGGCCCAGGCGGGGTTGGAGGGGAAAATCACCACCAGCATCACGCCCAGGGGGCTGGTGATCAACCTCAGCGACAATATTCTATTTGATACGGGCCAGGCGGATCTGAAACCCGATGCCCGGGCCATCTTGGACAAGCTGGCCGGCATCCTGCTGAAGATCCCGAATCCCGTGCGGGTGGAGGGGCACACGGACAACGTGCCGATCCATAACGACCGTTATCCGTCCAACTGGCAGCTTTCCACAGACCGGGCCACCAACGTGGTGATCTACTGGATCGACAAGTACCATTTTCCACCGGCGCGGCTGTCAGCAGCGGGCTACGGAGAGTACCGTCCGCTCGTGCCCAATGACAGCGATGCCCATCGGGCCCGCAATCGCCGCGTGGACATCGTGGTGTTGAAAGAGGCTCTGGCCCAGCTGGAGCCCGGCAGTACTGAGGAAGCGCCTGCAGCGCAGGCCCCCAGCGGTTTTTAAGGCCACTTTTGAGGCCACTAATTGAGGCCACTGAGCAAGATGGAGGTTGCGCCACGGGAAACGGGGGCCCTGGGGGGCCCGCGCCTCCCGCATCTGGAACCCCCGCGTCTGAGGAATCGAAGAGGTTTCCTGCCATGCCGGCCTGGTGCTGCGTCCGCGCCGGGCCGGTGGCGTTTCATCCGCATGCTCCGGTCTCCGTTGGAGGAATCCGTGGGTCCGGGCAGAAGAATGAAACAGGGTTGTGCGAAGGGGGAGGAGGACATGCGGGAGATTCAAGCGCAGGAAGTCAGCCGAACCGTGGCGGATATGTGCCAGCAGGCCAACTACCACCTGGGCCGGGACATGCGGGAGGCTCTGGCCCGGGCCCGGGACCGGGAGGAGTCTCCCGTGGGGCGGGACATCCTGGACCAGCTGCTGCAAAACGCCAGCATCGCCGAGGCTGAGCACATCCCGCTCTGCCAGGATACGGGGGTGGCTGTGTTTTTTGTGGACCTGGGCCAAGATGTGCATATCTCCGGCGGCGGCCTGGAGGAAGCGATCAACGAAGGGGTGCGGCAGGGGTACAGCCAGGGGCTTCTGCGTAAATCCATGGTTGCACATCCCTGGCGCCGGAAGAACACCGGTGACAACACGCCCGCCATCATTCATCTGCGGCTGGTGCCCGGCGACCGGCTGCGCCTGACTTTCACGGCCAAAGGCGGCGGCAGCGAGAACATGAGTGCTCTGAGAATGCTCAAACCTGCCGATGGCCTGGAAGGTGTAAAAAACTTTGTGGTGGAAACGGTGGCCAAGGCCGGCCCTAACGCTTGTCCGCCCATGGTGGTGGGGGTGGGAGTGGGCGGCAATTTCGAAACCTGCGCTCTTTTGGCCAAAAAGGCCCTTCTTCGTCCAGTGGGGCAGCCCAACGCGGATCCGGAACTGGCGCAGGTGGAAGAAGAGCTCTTGCAGCGGGCCAACAGGCTGGGCGTAGGCCCGCAGGGGCTGGGAGGCCGGATCACGGTCCTGGCTGTGCAGATGGAGGTCTATCCTTGCCACATTGCCAGCCTGCCGGTGGCAGTGAATATCCAGTGCCATGCCAACCGTCACGTGGTGGCGGAGCTATAGGGGGGAAGAACATGAGCGGGGAGAGCCTGGTGGTCCATACGCCGCTGGACCCGGAGACGGCCCGCCGGCTGCGGGCCGGTCAGAGGGTCTTATTGCGGGGCGTCGTATACGCCGCTCGGGACGCGGCCCATAAGCGCATGGTGGAGGCCCTGGAGCAGGGCGGGTCCCTGCCTTTTCCGCCAGAGGGGGCGGTGATCTACTATGTGGGTCCCACGCCGGCGCCGC
Source organism: Bacillota bacterium (assembly GCA_014896355.1). Lineage (GTDB taxonomy): Bacteria > Bacillota > UBA5301 > Bu52 > Bu52 > Bu52. The sequence goes on along the minus strand of JADBKO010000004.1, from coordinate 45,930 downwards.
CGGGCCGGCCCATCGGCGCCGCCGGGCCGACCACCAGCGGGCGCATGGATGGCTATGCCCCGGCGCTGCTGGCCCAGGGTGTGCGGGGGATGATCGGAAAGGGTTACCGGAGCCCGGCGGTGAAGGAGGCGCTGCGCCAGTATGGGGCTGTGTACCTGGCTGCGACCGGCGGCGCCGGCGCTCTTCTGTCGCGCTGCATCGTGCAATCCGAGGTCATCGCCTATCCAGACCTGGGGCCGGAAGCCGTTTTGCGCCTAGAAGTGCTGGACTTTCCTGCCGTGGTCGTCAACGACGCCCAGGGCGGCGATCTCTATGAGGCAGGGAAAAAGCAGTACGCGTTGCCGGACGAGACGGGCGGGCACGCAGCCGGATGAGGAGACGTGAGAAACGAATGCACGGGCTGAGGCAGATTCCTGGAAATGGGCCGGCTGCCAGGGCATCAGGGTGGCGCGCTGCCACGCTCGCTGTGCTGGCAATAGGGGCCTGGCTGGCCTGGGGCCCGGCGCCGGGGGGGCTGGCTGCTTCCCAGGCGGGGGCCTTTCCTGTCTGCATCACGGATCAGGCTGGACACCGGCTGGAACTGGCCAGGCAGCCGCAGCGGATCGTCTCGCTGGCGCCCAATAACACGGAGATCCTGTTTGCGGTGGGAGCTGGGCCCCAGGTCGTGGGTGTGACCAACTACTGCGACTACCCGGCGGAGGCCAAGACCCGGACCCGGGTGGGGGATCTCAACTTAAACTGGGAGACCATTCTCAGCCTGCACCCCGATCTGTTGGTGGCCAATGCTTCGCTGGAGCCCCAGCACATTCAGCGGGCTGAGCAACTGCACCTGCCGGTGCTGGTGTTGAACCCTGTGGATCTTAACTCCACCCTGGAGGCCATCCGCATCGTGGGGGAAGCCACGGGCCACGCACCTCAGGCTGCAGCCTTGGTGAAAAGCCTGCAGAAGCGGATCAGCCGAGTGCAGGCCCTGGCTGCCCAGGATCTGGAAAAGCGGCACGGGGTCCGGCCCAAGGTTTTTGTGGAGATTTGGAATGATCCCCTGATGACTGCGGGACCCGGGTCTTTTCCGGACGAAATCATCCGCCTGGCGGGCGGGCAAAACATCGCTGCGGATGCCAAGGCCCCGTGGCCTCAGTACAGTGCGGAACAAGTCATATCCCACGATCCGGACGTGATTCTGCTGACGAACAACAATCGGGACGAGGTCATGGCCCGCCCAGCCTGGAAGACCATCCGAGCCGTCCGGTTGGGGCAGGTCTATGCGGTGAACCCTGCCTGGCTCAGCCGTCCCGGGCCCAGGCTGGTCAATGCGCTGGAGGAAATCCAGAATCTTTTGGCGCGCAGCAAGTAGCAGGTGCATGGGCGCGCAGCAGGCAGCGGGCACAGGCGGACTGCCATGTGCAGCGCTTTACCGCCGCCCGTAATGGAACCCCTTCCTGTGCGGCCATACTAAAAGAGGAGCACCCCAACAGGGGTGCCCGGGACCGCACAAGGGGGGTTCTGTTTGTCGGATAACGGCCGCCGCTTTTGGAACGTACGCTTGGCAATGGGCCTGGCCATTGTCCTGGCCTTCGCATCTTTGGCGTTTTGGACGGGACTTCACGTGCGGGGGCCGTACTCCGGCCGGAGCGGCACGGCTCCCTCCACTCCGACCACGCCTGCGGCCCTTCCGCCGGGAGCGGCAGCCCCGGGTGCCGGAGAGGCGCCGGGGACTCCGCCGCCTGCCGGTGTTCCGCCGGGATGGTCCGATGGGACGCCCGGCTGGCCCGGCGGTATGCCGTCGTTGCCGCCGGCGGGGGATGCAGCCGTGGCTGTGGCCTGGCGGGTGGGGCCGGCCGTGGTGCAGGTCAATACAGCGGTGCGCAAGGTCGTCTCGGACTTTTTGGGCGGTCCTATGGAGGAGGATGAGCTGGGCCTCGGTTCGGGAGTGATCTTCGACAGCCGCGGCCTCGTTCTGACCAACAACCACGTCATCGCCGATGCCAGCCGGATCAGTGTGCTGCTTCCGGACGGCCGTACCTTCCGCGGCCGGCTGGTGGGTAGCGATCCCTTCACGGACCTAGCCGTGGTGCAGATCGTGAACCCCAGGGGAACACTTCCTGTGGCTCCGTTGGGCGACTCTGACCTGCTGCAGGTGGGCCAGCCGGTGGTGGCCATCGGCAATCCCTACGGATTCAGCTTCAGCGTCACCACCGGGGTGGTTAGCGCGCTGGGCCGGGTGTTGCCCGTAGCCGGCAACTACCATGTGGACCTCCAGGGTCTGATCCAGACGGACGCTTCCATCAATCCGGGCAACAGCGGAGGGCCGCTGTTGAACGCCGCCGGGGAAGTCATCGGCTTGAACACCGCCATCGTCCAACAAGCCCAGGGGATCGGCTTCGCCATCCCCATCAACCTGGCCCGCAAAGTGGCCGCAGATTTGATCCGCTACGGCCGGGTGATCCGGATCGGATTCTCCGGGGGCAATCTGTCCCCGGACTTGGTGGACCGGATCCACAGCGAGGCGGGCATCCGCCTGCCTGTGGGCCAGGGCGTTTTCGTCATCGATGTGCTCCCGGACAGCCCGGCCAGCCGGGCTGGCATCCAGCGGGGGGACATTGTGACCCATGCCAACGGGCAGCCGGTCCGGCAGATGGAGGATCTCAATGTCCTCGTGGAGAAACTGGGCCGGGGCGGCCACATCCGCCTGGCGGTGGTGCGGGAGAAGAAGCGTTTCCAGACGGACGTCGTTCTCTGAGCCCCGCGCCGCAGCCTGGCGCCGGGGGTGGAGCGAGGGTGAAGCTGGCTTTGGTTGCCGTGGGTCGCAGCAAGACCCGCTTTTGGCGGGAAGCGCAAGCGGAGTATCTGGAGCGGCTGCGGGTTTTCCTGCCGGTGGAGGCCTACGAGCTGCGCGAAGAGCGGCTTCCGCCGCCTGCGGCACCGGCGGCGCTGCACGCGGTGGCGCTCCGCCGGGAGGGCACCCGTATCCTGGCCCAACTGGAACGTCTTTCTCCTGTCTGGGCCGTGGCTCTAGACGTTCAGGGCCACCTGGAAGACTCCCCAGCGCTGGCCCGCCGCCTGGCAGGCTGGTTCGAGAGTGGCGTCCAGACACTGGCCCTGGTGGTGGGGGGAAGCGACGGACTGGCGCCCGAGGTGCTGGAACGTTGCCAGTGGCGTTGGTCCCTGTCGCCCCTGACCTTTCCCCACGAGGTGGCGCGCATCTTGGCTTTGGAGCAAATTTACCGGGCTTTTACCCTCTGGCGCAAATTGCCATACCATCGCTGATCTCCCGCTTCTTGCCGCGAGTCCGGTGCCCCGGCAACTGCTGGGACTGTGGCGTGGGGAGACCCGGCGAATTTCCCTGCCGAAGTTATTCCCAAGCCCCCACACTTTTGCTATACTTAGTCGGAGCTCATTTCATGCCCTTGGGCAGGGAGGAAAAGGTCAGGGATGTTGCCAACCCCAAATGTGTTCAAGATCGGCTCGGGGGCCGCTGCCGGACCCACACCTTTGAATGCGTTCGATAACGCACTGCTGGCCAGTGGCGTCGGCAACCTCAACCTGGTCCGGGTCAGTTCTATCCTGCCGCCCCACTGTGAGCAAGACCAGGGCCTGGTGATCCCTCCAGGTTCTTTGGTTCCAACGGCCTACGCGTCGCTGGTATGCGACAAAGCAGGGCAGGAAATTGGGGCGGCGGTAGCCATCGGCCGGACCAAGGACAGCTACGGTGTGATCATGGAGTATTCTGGATATTGTTCCCGCGAACAGGCGGAAGCTACGGTGACGGAGATGGTGCGGGCCGGATTCCGTCAGAGGGGCATCGAACCCGTGGAGATCCTGGTGCGGGGGAGCAGTATTGTGGTGCCCGAGGGGCAGGCGGCGTGTGCCTTCGCCTGTGTCAGCCTCTGGTATCGGTAGTATTCGAGCGCCAGGCGCCGGCGCGGGCCCAGGCGGGCCACCGGCGCCTTTGGCCGGAAAACACGCAGCAGGACCGGATAATGAACGGCCTGTACGAGGAAAGAAGGATCGTCTCAGCCGTGTGGCAGCCTCAAATGCCCTCCTATCTGTCCGGTTTGTTTGCCCATCCCGGCGGTTTTTTTTCCAGTGATGCCAGTTACGCCGACGCCCGCGTGGTGATCCTGGGCGCCCCCATGGATTGGACCACCAGCTTCCGGCCAGGAACCCGCTTCGGCCCCCGCAAGATCCGGGAGGTGGCCGATGGCCTGGAGGAGTACAGCCTAGCCGTTGGGCGTTCCCTGGACCGCAAGTCCTATGTGGATATCGGCGATCTGATCCTGCCCTTGGGCAATGTGGAAGGCAGTCTCCAGGTCATTGAACACGCCATGAGAACCGTGGTGCAGGACGGCAAGAGGCCCCTGTTGCTTGGCGGGGAGCATCTGGTTTCGTACCCGGCCCTGCAGGCGGTAGTGTCCCGATATGGCGGGGATTTAGCAGTGGTGCACCTGGACGCCCATGCGGATTTGCGTGATTCGTTTTTCGGCGAGCGGCTTTCCCATGCCACCGTCCTACGGCGCATCTGTGAGATCGACGACCGGATAGAGGTGTATCAGTTCGGGATCCGTTCCGGCGTGGCCGAAGAGGTGGAATACGCCCGCCAGCGTACCCATCTCTTCCCGCTGGAGATACTGGATCCCATGCGGGAGGCGCTGCCGTCCCTGAAGGGGCGCCCCGTGTATCTGACGTTCGATATCGACGTGGTGGATCCGGCGTATGCTCCGGGCACTGGCACGCCGGAACCCGGCGGATGCTCCGCGCGGGAAGCGTTGGCCGCCGTGGCCATGCTAGGCCAGCTGGATCTGGTGGGGGCGGATCTGGTGGAGGTCAGCCCGGAGGATGATCCCAGCGGCCGCACGGCCATTTTGGCAGCCAAAATCATCCGCGAGCTCCTGATCTTCATGGGCAATCCCGTTGCTTCCGCCGCAGCCGGCCTGGCGGAGTAAACGGGAGCCCTGCATGGCGTTGCTTCCTGCGGCCGGGCACCGGTGGGCCGGGAGGAAACAGGCTACTCCTTGCCCCCACTATTTGCCACCCCAGCCACATTTCTCCCGGCGCGGGTGGCTATGCTATAATGGCCAAGGGGTACGTTTCCGGTAAAACCGTGTAGGGGTGTGAGAGGAGCATGAGAAAGAGCTGGCGCTCAAAACCGGTGGCGGTCGCATTGGCCGTTCTGTTGGTTTTCGGAGGTATGTTCGCCGCAGGACAGACTGCCCGGGCCAACACGACCACCCTGGGTTCCACGGGGCTGTTCATGGCGCCTAGCGCCGATGTGACGAGCCCGGGTGGGCTGCGCCTGGCCTACCATCTGGTTGGGCGGGAAAGCACGCTCAGCTTCAATTTGGGCATGGTCCCTGGCCTGGAGCTGAATGCCGCCGCGCTGCTGTCCAATTATGCGGATCGGGAGACAGCGGTGGTGGGTGCCAAAGTCCGCCTGCTTGCCGAGACCCGCAGCCAGCCGGCGTTGGCCTTGGGGGGAGACGTCTGGCTTGACCGCGGCGGAGATCTGTATCTTGTGGTCAGCAAGGCCATCCCGCAAATCAACGGCCGGCTCCACCTCGGACTACGGGCAGGCCAGGATCAGGGGCTTTTTGCCGGGTTCAGCTATCTCCTGAATCCGGTGACCTTCAGCACCCGGGCCAGCTGGACGCCCCGGACCGTGATCATGGTGGACCTGGACCGTGACATGCTCAACGCCGGCGTGCGCTTGGATCTCACCCGCAATCTCTGGGTGGATGCGGGCCTCGCGAACCTGCAGTATCCCATTGTGGGAGCGGGCCTGCAGACCAGCTTCTAGGGTCGGTTGCCGCCGGCCGGCGGCGTTCCGGCCGGCGGCAATCCAGGGTCACAGGGCGGATTCGGGGGAGGGCCGGAGAACGCGCACCCCGAAAGAGCCCGGCCGCAGCAGGAGGCGAAACCCGCCGGAGCAAGAAGTGCATCCGTGCGACGGGACCCAACGTGCAAAGAGACGTTCTTATTGATATTACCAGTTCCAGCATCGCTCTGAACGGCTGGGCGGCGGGGCAGAAGCCGGAGACCCTGCAGCTTCTTACCCGCGGCAAATTGTACCAATGTGGCGACAAGATCTACCTTCAATACGCCGAGAGCCCAGTCACCGGCCTGGACGGGACCGTCACCACGTTACGGTTGCAGGCAGGGCGGGTGGTTCTGATCCGCACCGGGCGGTATTCGTGGCGGCAAGAGTTCCAGTCCGGCCAGTCCAGCACCACGCGCTTCCGGACTCCGGAAGGGGAACTGGCTCTGACTGTGGCGCCAACGCTGGTGCAGGTGGACATGGGGGAAAACGGCGGCCGCATGACCCTGGAATATCTCTTGTCGTTCGGAGGGCAAGATGCCGCCACTCGGCATCGGCTGGAAGTGAAGGTGGCGCCTCTGCAGCCCCACGGTTCTGCGACTTTTTCCATTTCCTCAACAGGCAAAATTTCTATCCGCCCACCAGCAGGAAATTAGACGGTCACGCCGAAGTTCATTAAGCAATAAGGAAAACGGGTGATGAGCCCGCGTTTTTTGGCAATGAAATTTAAGCGGTTAAACCCCTGGAGCACGGCATGAAACGCGCCACCATCAAGGACGTGGCCCGGCTGGCCGGAGTATCCACGGCCACAGTGTCCTACGTTCTGAACAACTCGGCCCTGATCACACCGGCTACCCGGGAACGGGTGCTGCAGGCGGTGCATCAGCTCGGCTACCGGCCCAGCACTTGGGCGCGGGTGCTGGCAGGCAAGGCGGCGAGAACCATGGCCGTGGTGGCCAGCCCGGGCAACGAATTGGGCCAGGCGGCGCATTTATGGAGTGCTATTCTGGGCGGCGTGGGCCGTGCCGCCTGGGAAAGCAGTTATGCTCTGGTGCTGGTCCCTGCGCAACCTAGGATTCCGGGGCGCGAGACCCTTCTGGCCCTGAAGGACCGTGGGGTGGAAGGGGCCATTTTTTTCCCGCCGGCGGAGCCGGAAGATTTTCTGCCCGCAGCCTGGCAGGAAGGCTTGCCCGTAGTCAGCGTGGGGGAACCGGCAGGGGGGGTGCCCTGGCAGCGGAGCCCAGAGACCTCGCCAGAGCCCGGCGCCGCAGGGCGGGGCGTGGTCATCCGCGTGGATCACCGTGCCAGCGGTTACCAGGCTGCATCGCACCTGCTGAGCCTCAACCGGCGCCGCTTGGTATTCCTGGCCGGGCCGGGACCGGGGTCCGAACAGCGCTGGGAAGGAGTCCAGGAGGCCGTGAGCCGGGTGCCGGGCGCTGTGGTCAGCCGCATCAGCGGCGATGGCAGTGAGGAAAGTGGATTTCAGGTCATGGACCGCCTCCTGCACCGGCGCCGGTCGGACCGCTGGAGCCCAGACGCCGTGGTGGCCTACAACGACGCCATGGCCCTGGGGGCCATGCGGGCTTTGGCCGTCGGCGGGCAGCGGGTACCGGAGGCCGTGGCGGTGGTGGGTTTCGGGGACGATCCTCTGGGGGCGTATGTGCCGCCGGCTTTGACCACCTTCCGGCTGCCGGTGTTCGAGATCGGGCAAAAGGCTGTACAGTGTCTGGTTCGCATGCTGAGCGGGGAACCTCAGCCGGCGGAGGTGCTGTTGCCCGCCCGTCTGGTGATCCGGGAGTCCTGCGGCTCCGCCCTGTGGATATAAGGGAATAATGGAATCTTACTTATAATATAGACTATCAGAAAAGGAGAGACGCACAATGGCAAAAGTGGTTTTGGAGCATGTCAGCAAGAAATTCGGCCAAGTCACCGCAGTAAAGGATGCCAACTTGGAGATTCAAGACCGCGAGTTCGTGGTCCTGGTAGGGCCGTCCGGTTGCGGAAAATCCACCACCCTCCGTATGGTCGCCGGCCTGGAGGAGATCACTGAAGGGAACATCTACATTGGGGATACGCTGGTCAACGATGTGCCGCCCAAGGACCGCGACATCGCCATGGTGTTCCAAAACTATGCCCTGTACCCTCACATGAGCGTATATGACAACATGGCTTTCGGGCTGAAGCTGCGCAAGTTCCCCAAGGCCGACATCGAGCGCCGGGTCCGCCAGGCCGCCAAGATGCTGGGCATCGAGAACCTTCTGAACCGTAAGCCCAAAGAACTCTCCGGCGGGCAGCGCCAGCGTGTGGCCGTGGGGCGCGCCATCGTCCGCGAGCCCAAGGTCTTTCTGATGGACGAACCGCTGTCCAACCTGGACGCCAAGCTGCGCGTACAGATGAGGTCCGAGATCAGCAAACTGCACAACCGGCTGCATGCCACCCATCTACGTGACCCACGACCAGACCGAGGCCATGACCATGGGCGACCGATTGTGGTCATGAAGGATGGCGTCATTCAGCAGGTGGGCAAGCCGCTGGAGATCTATGAGCATCCGGACAACGTCTTCGTGGCTGGTTTCATCGGCAGCCCGGCCATGAACTTCATCGATGTGATCCTGGAGAGCGAAGGCGAGGACATCTACGTGAAGAACGGCGGCTTCCGCCTCAAGCTGCCGCGGGAGAAGGCTGCCAGCCTTAAGGACCTGCGCAAGTACCTGGGCAAGGAAGTCATCATGGGCATCCGGCCGGAGGATATCGACGATGCCAAGATGATGCCCGAGCCGCCACTGCCCGAGGAGACCATCGTGGCCAGCGTGGACGTGGTGGAGCCCATGGGCAATGAGACCTACCTCTACATGACCATCGGGTCCTCCAGCTTCGTGGCCCGTGTGGATCCGCATACCACCGCCTCCGACGGCGCGGAGCATCCGGTGCATTTCGACCTGCGGCGGGCGCACTTCTTCGATCACGAGACAGAACGGGCCATTTATTGATCCGGACGGGTCGGACGGAGCCGCGTTCGCATCGCAACGCGCGCCGGACCTGTGGCCGGCTGCCACGTGTCGTTGCTTTTTCCAGGCCGCTAGGCAAGAACCTCCGGGGAGCCAGCCGGAAAAACGGTTGGCTCCCCGTCTGTCTGTGTGGTATAATGGAACGCCGTGGCGACCAGGAAGGGGCGACGGCTGTTGACCAAATACATCTTTGTCACCGGCGGTGTGGTATCCTCCCTGGGAAAAGGGATCACTGCCGCGTCGCTGGGCCGGCTCTTGAAAAGCCGCGGCATTTCCGTAAGCATTCTCAAGTTCGACCCCTATATTAATGTAGACCCGGGCACCATGAGTCCGTATCAGCACGGGGAGGTTTTCGTCACCGACGATGGGGCGGAAACCGATTTGGATCTGGGCCATTACGAACGTTTCACCGGTGTCCACCTGAGCAAACTGAACAACGTCACTGCCGGTAAGATCTTTTGGCAGATCATCACGAAAGAACGGCGCGGCGAGTTCCTCGGTGGCACGGTACAGGTGATCCCTCACGTCACCAATGAGATCAAGAGCCAGATCCGCCGGCTGGCGGAAGCCGAGAATCCCCAGGTCATCATCGTGGAAGTGGGCGGCACCGTAGGGGATATCGAGAGTCTACCGTTTCTGGAGGCTATCCGGCAGTTCCGCACCGATGTGGGCCGCGACGCGGTCCTCTACATCCACGTCACCCTGGTTCCTTACATCAAGGCGGCTGGAGAGCTGAAGACCAAGCCTACCCAGCACAGCGTCAAAGAATTGCGCAGTATCGGTATCCAGCCGGACATCATCGTCTGCCGCTCGGAGAAGCCTCTGAACGACGACATCAAGGCCAAGATCGCGTTGTTCTGCAATGTCGACCCGGCGGCGGTCATCCCGAACGTGGACGCGGAAAGCATCTACGAGGTTCCCATCATCCTGGCCGACGAAGGGCTGGATGACATCGTCATCCAAAAGCTGGGCCTGCCGGCTGGCAAGCGGGATCTCACTGAGTGGCGGCAGATGGTAGAACGCCTCAAACACCCCCGGACCAGCGTCCGTATCGCTGTGGTGGGGAAGTATGTGGCGCTGCACGACGCCTACATGAGCGTGGTGGAGGCCCTGCGCCACGCGGGCATCGCCAACAACGCCCGGCTAGACATCGTCTGGGTCAATTCCGAGGAGCTGGAATCCCGCACCCCGGAGGAACAGGAGGCCCTCTTTGCGAACGTGGACGGCATTCTGGTCCCGGGGGGCTTCGGAAACCGCGGCATCGAAGGCAAAATCCGCGCCATCCAGATTGCCCGCGAAGAAAAGATCCCTTACCTGGGCCTTTGCCTGGGCATGCAGTGCGCCGTCATCGAGTTCGCCCGGCATGTGTGCGGTTGGAAGGAAGCGAACAGCTCCGAATTCGACCCGGCCACGCCTTACCCGGTCATCGACCTCCTGCCCGAGCAGCGCAGCATCGAGGACCTGGGCGGAACCATGCGGCTGGGCCTGTACCCCTGTGTTCTGACGCCTGGGACAAAAGCCCGGGCAGCCTATGGGCAGGATCTCGTCGAAGAGCGACACCGGCACCGCTTTGAGCTGAACAATGAGTACCGCGCCCAGCTGGTGGACAAGGGCCTGGTCATCGGAGGAACTTCTCCTGACCGGCGTCTGGTGGAGCTCATCGAACTTGCAGATCATCCCTGGTTTGTGGCTTCGCAGTTCCACCCGGAATTCAAGTCACGACCCAACCTGCCGCATCCTCTGTTCCGGGATTTCGTGGCTGCCGCCCTGGCCCATCAGGCCCGGCGCGGATCCGGACAGGGAAAAACGGAGCAGGCGTGATCCTGCCGGATGTGTGTGAGGGCCTGCGGGCGTATATTTCGCTCTCAGGCTGCGAAAAATGTGCCGGGATGGAGGAATTCGCCGCGCCCCGGCGAATCATTTAAGCGGCCTCTTCGTTGGCCAGAAACTGGCCGCCTTGTTCCCATAGTGATTTACTGGGGGATCGTTCGACCTCTCGTTTATCCAGCTACTGCGCGACCTATATTCTGCCGGTGGAATAAGTCTGCCTGTTGAAACGCCGTCGGCTTTTGGAACGGCCGGGTATCCGTGTCGGGCTTTCGCATGCCGGGCGGCCAGGCTCTCGGAATCCAACCTTTGTTGGTCCTCCGCATGTTGTCCATAATGCATCTCCTATTGGAGAGGAAGCAATCCGCTCGAGGGAACGGACAGGGACGTGCTGCGGGCGGAGTGGAGGCACTTTGAAAAGAGGGATACGGGTTGCTTACCATCGCTGACCTGCAAAGCAAGAACCTCACGGAACTGCGGGAGATTGCCCGTGACAGCGGCGTGGTCGGCCAGAGTAAACTGCGTAAGGATGACCTCATCATCGCCATCCTCAAGAACGAGACGGAAAAACAAGGATTGGAGTTCTCCCAGGGAATTCTCGAGACTTTGCCCGATGGATACGGGTTTCTGCGGTCCCATGGCCTGTTACCGGCGCCAGGCGACATCTATGTCTCGCCCTCGCAGATCCGCCGCTTTGACTTGCGGGACGGCGATTTGGTGTTGGGCCAGGTGAGGCCGCCCAAGGAGGGCGAACGCTATTCCGCCCTGCTGCGGGTCATGGCGGTGAATTTCGAGGATCCCGAAAGGGCGAGACTGCGGCCGCATTTCGATAATCTGACGCCGGTCTATCCGAACGAGCGTCTGCATCTCGAGACCGAAGGCTCCCGAGACATCGCCATGCGGCTGGTGGATATCATCGCTCCCTTGGGGAAGGGACAACGGGCCCTCATCGTTTCGCCGCCCAAAGCAGGCAAGACCACCCTCCTGAAGCGGATCGCCAACGCCTTGACCATCAACCATCCCGAGCTCTATTTGATCGTGCTGCTGATCGATGAACGCCCCGAAGAAGTCACCGACATGGAGCGCTCCGTTCAGGGCGACGTGGTGAGCTCCACGTTTGACCAACCGGCGGAGAACCATGTGAAAGTGGCGGATATGGTCCTGGAGCGGGCGAAGCGACTGGTGGAACACGGCCACGACGTCGTCATCCTCCTAGACAGTATTACTCGCCTGGCCCGGGCCCACAACCTGGTGGTTCCCCCCAGCGGTCGCACCCTTTCCGGAGGCGTGGATCCCACGGCCCTTTACCGTCCCAAGCGCTTTTTCGGCGCCGCCCGCAACCTGGAGGAGGGCGGCAGCCTCACCATCCTGGCCACGGCCCTGGTGGAGACTGGCAGCCGCATGGACGAAGTGATCTTCGAGGAGTTCAAGGGAACAGGAAACTCGGAGATCCATCTGGACCGCAAACTGGCTGAGCGCCGTATCTTCCCGGCCGTGGACATCTACCGGTCCGGCACCCGCAAGGAAGAGCTCCTGTTGACCAGCGAAGAACTGGATATGATGTGGATCCTGCGCAAAGTCCTGGGATCTTTGGGCGTGGCGGAAACGACCGAGTTGCTCCTGGACCGCCTGATGCATACCAAAAATAACAAGGAATTGGCACAACTGGTCATCAAGTCCCGCTTCGCCGACAACGTCCGCGCCAAGAGCGAGGAGGCGCGCAATGGGTACGCCTGATGGCTCGCCGGAGCCGGGGGCATCCCGCAGCCTTCGGGACGCAGACAAGGGGAAGGCCGAAGGCCGCTGGCCCGTGCGGGTGCTGGCGGCAGCGTTTTTCGTCACGCTGCTGGTGGTGGGCTTTACTGCCGTGGAGCCGCGTCTGGGAGGCCGGGGGGCGCAGGTGAGCCCTGCGGCCTCCAACAAGGGGAAAGCCGGGGCTGTGAACCCCCGGCCTTCTGCCCAGCCATCTGTGGGGACTAGAGAGCCCGGGGCTTCGCAGGCCACAGGCCAAGGACAGGCCGCGGCAGGGAAGACGCCGCAGGTTGCGCCGGAGCCCGGTAAGCAGGCGGTTACGCGGCCCGGACCGCAACCTACGTCCGGACAAGCTGCCCCCGCCGGCGCCAAGACTTCGCCGGGCCGGCCCGTGGTCCGCTCCTATGTGGTGCAGGCCGGCGATAATCTGACGGTTCTGGCGCGCCGTTGGGGCCTGAAGACCGACACCCTGGTGTGGGCCAACCATCTGGCGGACGCCGATGCCATCTTTCCCGGGCAGAAGCTCCAGGTCCCTGCAGAAGACGGGGTTTTGTACCGGGTACAGCCCGGAGACAGCCTGTGGGCCATTTGCCGGCGCTACGGGGTGGCCCAGCAACGGGTAGTGGCGGCCAACGGGTTGAACGACCCAGACCATGTTCCCATCGGCACGCTGCTTCTTTTGCCGGGGGCGAAGCCCCTGGGCCCACCCCCCTCCCAGAGGGGCGGTGTGGCTTCCCGCGGGGGCAGGTATCTTCTCTGGCCCGTGGCCAGCCGCAACGTAACCTCGGGCTTTGGCTGGCGCTGGGGCCGCTCCCATGAGGGCGTGGATATCGCCATCGGCAGCGGCTCGCCGGTTCGGGCTGCCGCCGCCGGGCGTGTGGAAGAGGCGGGCGCGTATGGCGCCTATGGCCTTTGGGTCCGCATCCGGCATCCGGGAGGCCTGGAAACCCGCTACGCACATAACTCCCGCCTCACTGTGCAGGCGGGTCAGTGGGTGGAGGCAGGCCAGATCATCGCCTATAGCGGCATGTCTGGCAACGCCACCGGCCCCCATCTGCACTTCGAAATCTGGAAGGACGGCCAGCCCGCGAACCCGAGACAGTTTGTGCGGTGAACGGGACAAACGCATGACGCCACGAGTGTCTCCAAATCATGTTCCGAGGCTGTATTCGGTGGTCACGGGCGCCGACGGGCGCTTGCACTGGACGCCTTTGCGGGCGGTGGGACGCAGCCGCGGTGAACTGTGGGAACTCACGCCTGAGAACGCCATCCCTTTGCCCGCCGGCAGCACTCTCTTGTCCCTGCCGGGACGCCAGCCTTTGGGTCTGGACCGGCGCGGCCGGGTGGCGGTGGCCGAGGGCACGGCGGTGTCCGCCATTCTGCCGACGGGGTTTCTGCGCACGCTGCTGCCTGCCTACGAACAGGGCCGGCGCGCCGCCGCTCTGCCGCTCTATGGCTACACGGCCGTGGCAGCCAGCGAGCCGCCGGGGCCAGGGCAGGAGCCACAGCTCTGGGCTGCAGCCATGCCGGTGGAGGAGCCGGGCCTCTGGGATCCCAAGCATTTCAACGGGCCGGACCTGCCCCGCGTAGTATCCCAGCGTCTGGAGGAGTCTCCCGGCAACCGGCTGGTGAAGCACCTTTCCCGCTGCGCCCTGGAGTATGGTTGCTTCACGGCGCAAAACCTCTTTTACCGGCGCTGGGAAGCCGGAATCCCCATTTCCGCCGCCTGCAACGCCCGCTGCCGGGGGTGCCTGTCCGCCCAGCCGGACGGGGTTTTTCCTGCGGCTCAGGACCGCTTGGCGTTCCGTCCCACCCTAGATGAGGTGGTGGAGGTGGGGCTGGCGCACCTGCAGGCTGCGCCCAAGGCCATGGTCAGTTTTGGCCAGGGCTGTGAGGGCGAGCCATCGATGCAGGCGGAATTGGCCGAAGCAGCCATCCGCCAGTGGCGGCGGGCCACCCGCCGGGGGCTGATCAACATGAACACCAACGGCAGCCGTCCGGAGGCCATCCGGCGCTTGGCTGCCGCCGGCCTGGGCAGCGTCCGGGTGAGCCTGTTCAGTGCCCGTCCGGCGGTGTTCTCGGCCTACTACCGCCCCCATGGCTACACCCTGGATTCCGTGCTCCAGTCGCTGCGGGCAGCCAAGAGCGAAGGAGCCCGGACCTCGTTGAATCTCCTGGTGTATCCCGGCCTCACGGATACGCCGGAGGAACTGGCTGCGCTGCAGGATTTCCTGGAAGCTGCACCGGTGGATCTCATCCAGCTGCGTCCGTTGAATATGGACCCGGCGCTTCTGGAAGAGATCCTGTTGGGGGGTGGCAGCACCGGGGAGGCCCCCGGCTCCGCGGCTGACCGGGGTCAGGAGCGGCCGGGCTTCGGGGCACCCATGGGTTTGCCGGAGTGGTGGCGCCGCCTGCGCCAGGCGTTTCCCCAGGTGGGATGGGGAAGCTTCACCCCGCCGGAATGATCGTCCCCCCGCACCCCGCCTATTGCGGGCCCGGCTGGCCTGTGGTATAGTTAAAGACCGTGAATCAGGTGCCACGAAAGGATTTGGCTGCTATGAAGAAGGGTATTCATCCGGAATATTACCAGGCCACTGTCACGTGTGCCTGCGGCAACACCTTTACCACAGGCTCCACCAAAAAGGCCCTCCGGGTCGATGTTTGTTCCAAGTGCCACCCGTTCTTCACCGGCCAGCAGCGCCTGGTGGATACCGGTGGCCGGGTGGAGCGGTTCCGGAGCAAGCACGGCTTGAAGTGAGTCCGGGCAGCCCGGCAATGGCGGGTTCTGTTCGGTGTCGGCGCAGAATACACGAGACCATTGGCAAACAGAGCCGCAGGGCTCTGTTTGTTTTATCAAGGATCGTTTCTTCCCGGCGCGCTGCTTGCGCTCTTTTTATGCGAAAGGGAGTGAAAACGCTTGCCGCAAAGCCCTGCCCCGCAACTCTGGCAGCCCCTGGCCATCGGCTCGGTACGAGTGGATCCCCCCCTTTGCCTGGCGCCCATGGCGGGGGTCAGCGACGAAGCCTTCCGCATCATCGCCAAGGATTACGGGTGCGGTTTGGTTTTCACGGAGATGGTCAGCTCCCGGGCCTTGTGTTACGGAAATCGCCACACGGAGGAGATGCTGGAGTTCAGCGACGCGGTGCGGCCCATTGCGGTGCAGCTTTTCGGCTCCGAGCCGGACGTGATGGCGCAGGCTGCGGCCAGAGTGGAGAAGCGGTGGCGTCCGGACCTTTTGGACATCAACATGGGCTGTCCTGCACCCAAGGTGGTGGCCAACGGGGACGGGGCAGCGCTTTTGAAGGACCCTGCCCGCGCCGTGGCGGTGGCTGCGGCGGTGGTGCGGGCGGTGCATGCGCCGGTGACGGTGAAGATGCGCTCCGGGTGGGACCAATCTGCACCCGACACCGCCGTGGATCTGGCCCAGCGCCTGCAGGATGCCGGTGTGGCAGCCATCACCCTGCATCCCCGCACGCGCTCCCAGTTTTACGGCGGCCATTCGGATTGGAGTCTGATCCGGCGGGTCAAAGAGCGCCTGCAGATCCCGGTCATCGGCAACGGCGACGTAGCCACCCCCGAAGATGCCCTGACCATGTGGCAACAAACGGGCTGCGACGGCATCATGATCGGCCGCGGGGCGCTGGGGGCGCCCTGGATTTTCCGGGAGGTCCAGCACTTTCTCCGTACGGGCTCCCTGTTGCCGCCCGTGTCCGCCCAGGAACGGCTCTCCGTGGCCCTGCGCCACCTGCGCCTGGCCGTGGCCCAAAAGGGGGAACGCGTGGCGGTTCCGGAGATGCGCAAGCATCTGGCCTGGTACCTGAAGGGGCTGCCCGGTGCCGCCCGTATCCGCCAGCAAATCAACCAGATTGCCACCTATCCCGACCTGGAGGCTCTGCTTCGTTCTCTCCTATCTGATCTTGCCTAGACCGGCCCCTCGTGCTAGAATGAATATGTGCACAAGAATGTGCACATACTTCTGGATGCCTGCGAAAGGGGCCAGGCCGCTTGGAATTCATCCGCGTGGGTGACAAGCTCCTCAGCCGGGCCAAGATCGACCAAGCCATCGACCGCATTCTCAACGCCCGGGCCCAAGGGCTATCCCAACAGGAGGCGGCGCAAGCCGCCGGCGTGGACCGGACCTTTGTCTCCCGCCTGGAGTCCCTGGGGGAGATCCGGCGGGGCCAGAGGCTGGCCGTGATCGGCTTCCCCCTTGGCAACACTGCGCAGCTCCAACGGGTCTGCCGGGAGGAGGGGGTAGAGTTCACCTTGCTCATGACCGACGAGGAGCGGTGGCGCTGGGTCCAGGAGAAAAGCAGCATGGAGGTCCTCAACGAGATCCTCCGGCTCATCGCCTACCTGCACCAATTTGACGCGCTGGTGATGATTGGGTCGGACCTGCGCCTGCGCTTGGCCGACGCCCTGGTAGGCAGGGATATGGAGGTCGTGGGGATCAACCTCGGGGCTTCACCCATCCACGGCGATCGCACGCTGGACCCGGAGGAGTTGCGCCAAGTTCTGCGGGCGCTGAAAGGTTCAGCGAGGTCCGGGCGCAGCGAGGATCCCGCACAGCGACGGCCGTGAATACCCGGATTGCGGGCCGGCGGCGGCTGAAGCCGGCCTGGACTCTAAATAGAGGGGGCATTTGCGCATGTCCGCAGGGGATGACCTGCATTCCGGCGCGGAAGGCAGCCGGGATGTGAAACGAGTGGTCAGCGTCAGCATCGGATCGTCCCGCCGCAACCACACTGTGGACCTGGAGCTTTTGGGACAGCATTTCCGCGTGGAGCGCATCGGCACCGACGGCAGCATGGACAAGGCCGTGGAGCTCATCCGGCAGCTGGACGGCCAGGTGGCGGCATTCGGCATGGGGGGGATCGACCTCTACCTGGTGGCAGGGGGCCGGCGCTATGTGATCCGCGAAGCCAAGCGCATGGCCAGGGCGGCCCGGATCAGCCCTATCGTGGATGGATCCGGTTTGAAAGACACCCTGGAGCGCCGTGTCGTCCATCATTTGGCCCGGCAGGGCATGGACTTCCGCCGGCTCAAGGCCCTGGTGGTGGTGGGAGTGGACCGCTTCGGCCTCAGTGAAGCCCTGGTAGAACACGGCTGCCGGGTCACCTTCGGCGATCTCATGTTCGGGGTGGGCGTGCCCATCCCCATCCGCAGCCTGGGAACGCTGCGGGCGGCAGCGGCTGTTCTGATGCCTCTGCTGGTGCAGTTGCCGTTCAAGTACCTCTATCCCACAGGCCAGTCTCAGGAGATCGTTACGCCCAAGTTTCCCCGGGTGTTCCAGGAGGCGGATATCATCGCCGGCGATTTCCATTACATCCGCCGCTACGCGCCGTTGGAACTGCCCGGAAAGATCATTCTCACCAACACCGTGACCCAGGAGGACGTGGCGGACCTGAAACGGCGGGGAGTCTGGCAGTTGATCACCACCACGCCGGAGCTGGAGGGGCGATCGTTCGGCACCAACGTCATGGAGGCCCTGCTGGTGGCCGCAGCGGGTGGCCACGGCTCTCTCAGGCCCCAAGAGTATGACCGGCTGCTGGACCAACTGGGTTTCCGGCCCCGGCAAGAGATCCTGAACCCGGCGCCGGCGTTCGCCGCCGAAGCCTGACACGATGGCGGGTGCCGCTCCTACCGGCGCCATAGCCTGATGCAGGCGGTGCCGCGGCCATTCGGCGTTGACTCAAACGGAGGGAGAAGAGAAGATTGGAGAATTTCGCTTTCATTATCCACCCACTGTCTGTGGAGGACGTAGCGCGTAAGTTCAAGATCACGCGCCGCCTTCCCGGAGCGTGGGTGGAACCGGCTCTGCGTTTCCTGCCTCCGGTTACGGCGTCCCATATCACCGGCATCCGCTCCCGAACCGGGAAGGAGGCGGAAGGCTGGTTTGTGGGCTGCCCGCTGACTGCCCACCAGATGGTGAGCTTGCCGGAGCCGGTAGTCATGGCCAAGATCATCGCCGCTGCCCGGCGCGCTCAACAGCTGGGCGCCCGCATCGTAGGCCTGGGGGCTTTCACCTCCGTAGTGGGGGACGCGGGGGTCAGCGTGGCCAAAGCGGTGGATATTGCGGTGACCACCGGAAATTCCTATACCGTGGCCACGGCCATTCAAGGCATCGAGCTGGCCGCCCGGCGCCTCGGTGTGGACCTGAAGGGTTGCCAGGCGGCGGTCCTGGGCGCCACCGGCTCGGTGGGCCTGGCTGCCTCCCGGCTCTTGGCGCCGCAGGTGAGCCGCCTGACGTTGGTGGGCCGCCGGCTGGCCAAACTGGAGGAGGCGGCGGAACGGGTCCTAAAGGACGGCCCCGGCAGCGTGGAGGTCTCCACGGACATCCGCAGCGCCCTCTCCAGGGCGGATGTGGTGGTGGCCGTGACCAGCGCCGTGGACGCCGTGATCCAACCCGAGGACCTGAAGCGGGGCGCCATCGTCTGCGACGTGGCCCGCCCCCGGGACGTGTCCGTGCAGGTGGCCGCGGCCCGCCCGGACGTCCTGGTCTTCGAGGGCGGCGTGGTGCAGGTCCCCGGCGACGTGGATTTCCACTTGGACTTTGGCTTTCCGCCCCGCACCTCCTATGCCTGCATGGCGGAAACCATGATCCTGGCTCTGGAGGGGCGCTACGAAAACTTCAGCCTGGGCCGGGTGTTGGATCTGGAGCGGATTCAGGAGATCAGTGAACTGGCCCGCCGCCATGGGTTTCAGCTGGCCGGCCTGCGCAGCTTCGAACGTCCCGTCAGCGACGAGACTTTCGAGCGGGTACGGCGCCTGGCAGGGTTCGCCTCGCAGGCACCCGCTCCGCTGCAGGGGAAGGCGGAGGATCTCGCGTCCGATGCCGCCAATACTGCCCGGAAGCGCCAGCCTCTGCCGGTGCCGGAAGGCACGTCATGAAGAGGAGGCTTCTGTTTCACGAACTTTTGTTCGCATTGACACGTCCCGAGCCGGAGTCTATAATAGGACAATGCCACCAGAAGGCTAGTGAAAGCACTGCCGCCCTGCAAAAGGCGGCAGTGCTTTGGTTATGATGCCGAATATCGCAACGTGCGGAAGACCGGCCAGAAAGAGGGCAACGGGATGGCAGAGAAAGAGATCATCCTTACTCAGGAAGGCCTGCAAAAGTTAGAGCAGGAGCTGGAAGAGCTCAAAACCGTGCGCCGGCGGGAAGTGGCGGAGCGCATCAAGCAGGCGCTGGAATTCGGCGATATCAGCGAGAATTCCGAATACGACGACGCCAAGAACGAGCAGGCGTTCATCGAGGGGAGAATCCTCACCCTGGAGAAGATGCTGCGCAATGCGCGGGTGATGGATAGCAGCGATGTTTCCAAGGATAAGGTGACCCTGGGCTCCCGGGTGAAGATTCGGGACCTGGGCAACAGCGAGGTCTTGGAATTCACCCTGGTCAGCTCCGCCGAAGCGAATCTGGCAGAGCAGAAGATCTCCAATGAATCTCCGGTGGGCCAGGCACTGCTGGGCCACCATGTGGGGGATGTGGTGCAGGTCTCCGTTCCGGACGGCAAGATCGAGTATAAGATCGAAGAGGTTCGGCTGGCGTAGGCCGGCCTGAGCCCGGGGCAGGCGAGCGATGAATCCCGTACTGGATGAAAACCCTTTAGTGCAATCGCGTTTGGCGAAGCTGGAGCAGTGGAAGAAGCAAGGCATCTACCCGTTTGGCCAGCGCTTTGAGCGCACCCACCTGGCTGCCGATGCCGAGCAGGAGTATTCCCGTCTGGAGGCGTCCCAGGGCCCCGAGCAGGCGGCTCATCAGCTGCAGGTGGCCCTGGCCGGTCGCATCGTGAGTTTCCGTGCTCATGGCAAGGCGAGTTTTGCCCACCTTCAGGACCGTTCCGGGCGTATCCAGCTCTACGGCCGCCTCAACGAGCTGGGCGAGCAGGGGTACCAGGATTTCCAGAAGCTGGACCTGGGTGACATCATCGGGGTCCGGGGCCGCCTGTTCCGGACCCACCGCGGCGAGATCACGGTGCAGGTGGATTCCTTCCAGCTCTTGAGCAAGTCCCTGCGGCCGCTTCCAGAGAAGTGGCATGGGCTCAAAGACGTGGAACTGCGCTACCGCCAGCGTTACCTGGACCTGATCGTGAATCCCGAGGTACGCCAGGTCTTCGTGACCCGTAGCCGCATCATCGCCTCCATCCGGGAGTTTCTCACAGCCCGGGGCTTTCTGGAGGTGGAGACTCCCTCTTTGCATCCCATCGCAGGCGGAGCCAATGCCCGGCCGTTCAAAACCCATCACAATGCCCTGGATATGGATCTTTACCTGCGCATCGCTCCGGAGCTTTACCTGAAGCGGCTGATCGTGGCGGGGTTGGAAAAGGTCTTCGAAATCGGCAAGAACTTTCGCAACGAAGGGATCTCCATCAAACACAACCCGGAATACACCAGCATGGAGCTATACCAGGCCTATGCGGACTACAACGACATGATGGCGATCACCGAAGAACTCATGGCCACCGTGGCCGAGAAGGTACGGGGGACGCTGAAGATTCAATACCAGGGGACGGAAATCGACCTGGCCCCGCCCTGGCCCCGGGTGCCCATGCTGGAAGCCTTGGAGCGCTATGCCGGTGTGCGTGCCGCCATGCTGGCCGATGACGAGGCAGCCCGGTCCACCGCTGCGCGGCTGCGTGTGGATCTGCCGCCCAATGCCACCCGTGGGCAGGTCATCAACGAGTTGTTTGAGCGTTTTGTGGAGCCGAAGCTCATTCAGCCGGTGTTCATCACCGATTATCCGGTGGAGATTTCCCCGTTGGCCAAACGGAAGCATTCCGACCCCTCTTTGACGGACCGTTTTGAGCCGTACATCTACGGGCGGGAGATGGCCAACGGGTTCAGTGAGCTAAACGATCCTTTGGACCAGAGACAGCGCTTTGAAGCCCAGCTGGCAGCCCGCCAGCGTGGTGACGAAGAAGCCCACATGATGGATGAGGACTATCTGACGGCGCTGGAATACGGGATGCCGCCCACCGGCGGCCTGGGAATCGGTGTGGACCGTTGGGTGATGCTTTTGACCGACTCGGCCTCCATCCGGGACGTGATTCTCTTTCCGCACATGCGCCTGCGCGAGGAGTCAGAGGGGGAGGAGGCGCCCGGGTAGAAAAACCCCTGGGAGCCCCCGGACAGCCAAAGGACGTTCGGGGCGGAGACTGGCGGCCAGGGCCACAGCAGGCATGAAACCTCCTGAGTTGGGAAAGCCTAGCGGCAAAGGAGGTTTGCCATGTTGCTGTGGCCCTTTGCTACTGGCAGACAGGGGCGGCGGATGGCCCGCTGGTTCGCAGGCGGTCTGGCACTTTGGGCCGCCGCCTTGGCAGGGGCGCCATGGCCGGAGGGGCAGGGAAGCCTGCGGGCGGGCCATGTCCCGTCGGGGGCGACGGCCCTTTGGACCTGGACCGGCCACTGGCTGCACCCGGCTGCCCAGGCGCAGCCCCTGCAAAGCCCGAGCCTATGGCCCCTTGGACAACGGGTGCTGGCTTTGGGCGCTCAGGGGAAGGACGTCTGGCAGCTGCAACGCCTGCTTGTCAGCCTGGGGTTCGACCTGTCGTTGGACGGGCGGTTCGGAGGTGAGACCCGAGACGCGATCCGGCAATTTCAAAAGAGTCACGGGCTGCAGGTGGACGGAAAGGCCGGGCCTGCCACTGTGGCCCAGCTGCGCAAACTGGTCCTATGGCACCTCGTGCGCAGCGGCGAGACGTTATTCTCCCTGGCCCGGGCCTACGGCAGCACCGTAGGGCATCTCAGAGGCATCAACGGCCTGGCCGACGATCGCATCCGTGTAGGCCAGCTGCTATTGGTGCCCCGGGCCGGAAGCGGAGGCTGGCGCAGTGCCATGACCCCGCCCACCCGTTACCAGGTGAAATGGGGGGATACTCTGGCCTCCATCGCCGAGCGCCACGGGGTCTCGTTGTCCGCATTACAGGCCCTCAACGGGCTGGCAAATCCAGATTTGATCCTTCCCGGCATGGTTCTGACCATTCCGCCGTCCACGGAGGCCCCGCGGGCCTCCGTGGACGGCCGCCGCACAACGACCATGGCTGCCGCCGCACCGTTGCGCTTGGCCTGGCCCGTCAGCGGCAGTGTCTCGTCCCGCTACGGCTGGCGCCCAAACCCGGTGGGGCGCGGGTATGAGTTTCACGAAGGCCTGGATATCGCGGTTCCCGTGGGTACGCGGGTGGTGGCCGCCGCAGCCGGTACGGTGAACTACGCCGGCTGGCTGGGGGCGTACGGCTGGACCGTGGTTCTGAGCCATGGACAGGATGTGGAAACCTACTACGGCCATCTCTCCCGGATTCTGGTGAGGGTGGGGCAGGTCGTGCGCACCGGGCAGGTGCTGGCCCTGTCGGGAAGCACCGGGCGCAGCACCGGGCCCCACCTGGATTTCCGCATGAAGGTCCGGGGGAAACTGGTCAATCCCTTGCAGTACCTGCAGTGAGCGGGGACGCGGGCGGTTCCTAGACAACAAAAAGGCCGGCGGCGGGCAGGCGACCGCTGTCGGCTTTTCACTGCCAGCGGGAGCTCCACTCACTGCCATCGGGGGCGCGAGGTGGCGCCCCGTCGGCGGACGGAGGGGCGGGTTGGAAGGCCCAGCCTCAGCTCCGCAGATCCTTCAGCAGTTCTTCCCGCAGCTGGGGCGGTAGCTCCTGCCGCGCCTGGTAGTGGGGGTGATCCACCACCACCCAGACCGGTGCTGTGCCACCCAGAGCTTCTTCCCATTGAGCCGGGTCCTGCGGCTGAAAGCGCAAATAATGGACGGAGCTGGTCTTCTCCTCCTTGCTCCGCCCGGCTTCCGCGATCCCTTCCACCCGCAGGGCCGGGGGAAAGACCGCTTTGTGAGCAGGCTCCGCCTGTTCGCCGCCGGAGTGAGACGCCCAGTCCAGTCGCGCCGCTTCAATGGCCACCGCGTTCTCGACCCCCACCAGGAGCCCCAGGACCCCGGGCACCTGGGCGGGGTCGGTCACCTCGATGAAAAGCGTGGCGCTCCATCCTCGCGGAGGGGGAAGCAGCGTATTGTAGATTTCCAGCTCTTCCTGGATTTTGCGGGGATCCCGCACCCGCTCGATGCGTAGCATCTCCTGGATTTGAAAGCGTACGGTGTCGCGGTTTTCAAAAACCAGTGACAGACGGGATCCGACCTCCAGGCGGCGCCGCTTTTTCAGGCGGACGACGCGTTCCCGGATCTGGGTACGGTTCTTCTCGTATGTCTCCAAATCCATCAGGTCATCCTGCGTCAATGGGTCCATTCCCGGTCCTCCTGTTCAGCCCTCCCGTCCGGTGCCGCCCCTTCAGCCTCCGCAGGCCCCGGACCTGGACGGCGGTACAGGCCCGGGGCGGCAGATCCTGGCGTTTCAGGCATCCAGCGTGTCCAGACCCTTCTGAAAGCGGCCGGCGTGGGCCTTTTCAGCCCGGGCTAGGATCTCGAACCATTCGGCGATTTCATCAAAGCCTTCTTCCCGTGCCACCTTGGCAAAGCCCGGGTACATCTGGGTATATTCATACGTTTCGCCGTCGATGGCGGCCTGCAGGTTCTGAGCGGTGTTGCCGATGGGCTGGCCGGTGGCAGGATCGCCCACCTGAGCCAGGAACTCGAGATGCCCGAAGGCGTGGCCGGTTTCGCCCTCCGCCACGTCACGGAACAGGCCTGCCACATCGGGGCGCCCTTCCACGTCTGCCCGCTGGGCGAAGTACAGGTAGCGCCGGTTCGCCTGGGACTCTCCAGCAAAAGCGGCTTTCAGGTTTTCCAGGGTTTTGGTGTTTTGCAGACTCTTTGCCATCCGGAAGACCTCCAAAAATTTAATAGGAACTGTTACTGATAATATACCACAGGGATGCATCGGGGGCAAGAGGAAAATCAGAAATTCGGGGCGGATGGACACGGATTCAGGCCAGGAACTGCGCAGCGAGCCACAGCCCCGCGCTTCCCACGAGAAACGTCCAACCGAGGAGGCGGGCCCGGTGGGATTCCCGCTTCAATCCCTGGAGTTGTAGAGAGCGCGCATCGGCAAAGCAAACACCGGCTACAAACAGGCCGTAAAAGGCCACGCCGGGATCCCAGACCGAGGCCAGCCAGGTGGCGGCGGCTGCCAGGGCGGAGGCCAGAACCTCCAGGATCCGGGCGAGGGAGAGATGCGGTTGCCAGGCAGCGGGCATGCGGATCCTCCTTTCAGGCCGATTTTCCCCGTCGCCTGCCGGCCAGCAGGAGGAAGAGGATCGGCAGGCCCCAGAGAACGGCAGCAGTGAACGGCACCAGAGCCCGCATCCACGCCATGGCCTGAGTGACGTTGATGGGCAGGATGGCGAGCAGAAAGACGGCCAGCGTGGCGGGGAAGATGTAAATCCGGGCGCCGCGCTGGCCGGAGAGGCGGGCCAAGGTGGTACCGATCAAGTTCAGACCCACAGCCGTAGCCCCGGCGATGAGCGCAGTCCAGAGAGCCAGAATCACGCCGGTCACCCGTTCCAGAAACAGGGAAGGCAGCTGTACCGCGCCCAGCAGGGCCAAGGACGGCCACAGGAGCCGGCTGGTCTCGGTGGCTCCCATGTTCCCAATGGTTCCCAGGATGGTCGCCGTGCCCAGCAGGAAGGTCAGAAGGACCGCCCAGAACGCCACGCGTGTCCCGGCCCGGGGCTGGTCCATAAAAGCGCCGTAGACCAGCAGGCTCTCCAGTCCCGCATATTGCACCGCCAAGTCCAGGGTCGGACGCAGCAGAGGGGCGACTCCTTTGTCCAGGACGGGCAGAAAGCGGGTCCAGTCGGCGGAAAACAGGGTGGCCAGGAACGTCGCCAAGGCCGGGAGCATCACGGCAGGCAGGGCGATCTGGTTGGCCCGGGCCAAAGGCTCGATGCCGCCGCGGGCAGCATAGCCCGCCACAAACAGAAGGGAAAGCAGCACCACCTCCAGGGGGGTCCGCTGCAGCAGATAGAGCTTCACGATATCCCCGAATTGCCGGACCGCCACACTGAGGATCAGCAGCCAGAACAGGACCAGGAGGCCGGCCACCAGACGACCAAGAAAAGGTCCCAGCAAAGAGGAGCCGTATTCGACGAAGGTCTGGTTCGGAAAACGGCGGGTCACGGCCCCCAAAAGCAGAGCCGCAGCCATGCCGGCCAGGGTGGCCGCCAGAAAGGCCAGCCAGGCGTCTGCTCCAGCCCGCGCCGCCAGCCTGGGCAGAACCGCTGCGTTGAGGCCCAGGGTGAACGTTCCGATGACCGCCAGCGCCTGTCCCGGCCCGATCTGGTCGTCGTCCCGCAGCACGATGGGATGCCTCCTCCCTTCAGAAACTGGCGCCGATCCGCCGGATCCGCACGACGCTGCTGACCTCCACGGAGGTGCTGCGGAAGAGCTCGTGCCAGCGGGTCTGCGTCTTCTTCCATTGGGCCGGGTGCTGACGGTGCAGCAGGTCTCCGAAGCCGAGTGCGTCCGCCCCCAGGGCCTGCAGCTGTTCCACGGCCTGGCGCACCTCACGGTTGATCTGCCGCGCCAGGGCCTGTTCCAGGCGGAGGATGCTTCCGGGAGTCCGCAGAGCTGCGGTGGCGGTACTTTCCGTCAGCGTCCCCTCGCTTCGGATGCTGATCCGGATCAGCGGCGTTCCCCCCACCCAAGTGCTGCTCAACTTGCTGTGGACGGTGGAGACGTCGTAGACTGCGGTCTGGCCCGCCGGGCCAATGGCAGCTTCGAGCTCTCCGGCCATTTTGCCCTCCACGAACAACGCTCCCCGGGTTTGCCCCGGGCTCAGCCAGCCGGCCAGGGAACCCCCGCGGATGACAGCAGCGCCGCTGAGCTGGGCTTCCTTTTCGCTGCTGACCAGCCTCGGCAGCAGAAAATCCTTGCGTTCGTGCAGCGGCCCCAGGATCTCCCCCAGCATGACCTGGGGCGCCCTGCCGGCGACCCGGGACTTGTCCGACAGGGTCCGCAGGTAGGTGGACGCCAGCTTTTCCAGGCGTGGCCGCACCTTCAGGGCGTCCTCCGCCTTTCCCGCGGCGATGAGAACCGGGGTCCTATAGGCGAGCTGCGGATTGCGCTCGAAGAAATCCATCACTGGCAACAATCCCCGGCGGGCCAACTCTTCTCCGATCACCAGCACCCGCACGTGCCCCAAAAAGAAGCGGCGATTGACCCGGGTCTGCAGCTGCCGCACGATGTCGTACAAGGCCGTTCCCTGCCCAGACACCACCCAGGCAGGCTTTTCCGGCGCCCTGCCGCCTCCGCCTCCACCTCCGCCCCCGGCGGCGGCGAATTCGGACACCCGCGGGATCTCCAGGGTCAGGCGGAAGGAACGGGGCTGGCGGTCCGCATCCACAGCGGCCCCCAGAACCATTCCCTGCTCACTGATCTCTTCTAAGTCCCAGCAACCCGTCAAAGCCGCGGACAGGCCCGCTAGAAGCAGAGTGGTGAAAAGGGCGGCACAAATTCCGCGTCTCACGGCGACCCCTCCGTGGGCGATTCCCGCCGCTTGTCATCCAGGCGCTTCGTGTCCACGGGCCCCCACAGGTAGGGACGCCGGTGCATGGCTACCAACGGCGCCCGCAGCAGAGTGTCTTTGCGGTCGCTCATATACCCGGGAGCCAACGGGCCCAGATAGCCCACACCGAAGCTTTTCAGGCGCGCCAGGTGAGCCAGAATCAGCACCAGCCCCAGGATGATCCCGTACAGGCCGCCCAGAGCTGCCAGGCCCATGAGGAAAAAGCGCAGGATCCGGAAGGTCAGGGCCACGTCATACGAAGGCATGGAGAAGGAGCCGATGGAGGTGAACGCCACCACAATGACCACCACCTGGCTGACGATGCCTGCCTGTACCGCCGCCTGGCCGATGATGAGGGCTCCCACGATGCCGATAGTCTGGCCGATGTTCTTGGGCAGCCGCACCCCGGCCTCGGCCAGAAGCTCAAAGGAAAACTCCATAATCAGGGCCTCCAGCCAGGTGGGGAACGGCACGCCTTCGCGGCTGGCTGCCAGGGAGAGGGCCAGCTTTGTGGGCAACACTTCCGAATGAAAGGAGGTGACAGCGATGTACAAAGCCGGAAGCAGCAGGGCCAGGAAATTGGCAATGATCCGCACCACCCGCATGGCCGTGGCCGGCAGCCAGCGGTGATAATAGTCCTCCGACGAGTGCATGAGTGTGTTGAGCGCCACTGGCACGATGAGCGCGAAGGGGGTGTTGTCCACCAGAATGCAGACGCGGCCCTCCAGGAGAGCGGCAGCACACTCGTCGGGCCGTTCGCTGGCCTGGACCTGGGGAAAGGGCGACAGCCAGTCGTCCTCGATGAGCTGTTCGATGTATCCGCTCTCCAGGACAGCATCCACATCCAGGCGGTCCAGCCGCTGTTTCACTTCGTCCACCAATCCCGGGTTCGCCACCCCGGCCAGATAAAGGATGGCCACGTCGGTTTTGGTGCGGCGCCCGATCTGCACGGTCTTGAGCTTCAGATTGGGATCGCGGATGCGGCGCCGGATCATGGCGGTGTTGACGCGCAGAGTCTCGATGAAGCCGTCCCGGGGCCCCCGGATCACCGCCTTGGATGCGGGCTGGCTGATGCCGCGCTTGTCCCACCCCTTGGCCTCCACCAGCATGGCCTGGGGGGTGCCGTCCAGGAAAAAGGCCACAAAACCCGTGGCCACCAGGTACGACACCTCGTCTACGGTCGTGGCCTGCTTGATGCTGCCCATGTGCATCAGGCCATGGTAGAGGCGGTCCCAGAACTGCTGTTTGCCCATCTTGTTGGGCGGGACCAGGCGGGCCTCCACCATCAGGGCTTCCAGAATGGTGTCGTTGATGGTCTTGCTGTCCGCCACCCCCTCCAGGTAGAGGATGGCGCCCTCCACCGGCGCCTCCTCCCCCAGGATGAAGGAGCGGAACGTGTAGTCATCGGAATCGCCGAACAATTGGTGGAACGTCTTCAGATTGTCCACCAGCCGGGGCGAAAGGGGGCCTCCGGATAGAGCAGGGGAAGCGCCGTCTTTTATGCCCTGCCCAGGGCCCCCCCCAGGGCCACCCTGGTCGGCTGTCCGGCCGCCGGCCGCGTGTCCTGTGCCGGGGGCAGCCTTTCCCGGACCGGGCGTGCCGGCGCCGGCCTTGGCCACCGGTGCATCCGGCGCCTGCGGGGCGGGACGGGAACGGGGACGCGTGCGGATACTCCGTCGTATGCTTTGCCACAGACCCACGGGACGAATCTCCAATCGTGACGAATCTCCAACGTCAGGGATGATCGTTTCCGCTGGCCCTGCTCTCTGCAGGCGGCGGGCCGGGAGAAAAAGCCGCCCCTCAATACCGGTAGGCCACGCCGGCTCCCCCAGGCGGATAGTACCAATCGATGTTCTGCTCCGGGCAGCCGAAGAGGCAGGCCCCGCACTCTAGGCAGCGCTGGTCATCCACGTGGACGTGGTCGTATTCCCAGGAAAACACTTGGCTGGGGCAGAAAACCAGGCAAGGTTTGCGCGGACACCGCGCCCGGCAGACCTGGGCGTCGGCGATGGAAATAAAGCCGGCCGGCGCCGGTCGCAGGTGGGTGGCCTTTAGCAGATCCTCTGCCACCAGCTTCTCCCGGCCCTGGGAGGGCGGCTGCCAGGCGTCGTCGGCGCTATGGCCGGGGGGGAGGGGACCCCGGTTTTCCGGCGCCGGCGATTGCAGATCCGGTGTCATCCTAGAGCACCCGCCAATGCTGCAGGCCTTGCCAGATATCCGAGAAGTCCTTGATGGGCGTCTGGATGCCCGCCAGCTCCTTGAGGACCATCTCCCGCTTCTCCCGGTCTGTCAGCATGCGCTCGGCGAAGAAGCGGTAGGCTGCCCCGTTGAGCGCCTTGCTGAGAAGAAAATCGGCGTCCTGGTGTTGCTTGTAGTAATCCAGGGCGTCGCCGGCAGCCTGCATGTTCTTGTAGTAGAATGTATTCTTCAACTTTTCCGCATACACGGCCATCATCTTGCGGCTGAAGTCCCCCTTGGCCTTGGCCTGGGCCACGGTCTCGCCGGCCAGCTGGCCCGAGAGCAAAGCCAGGTCGGCGCCGTGGCGGCCGCTGATGAGCATGGCTGCGTCTCCTGCCACCAGAAGGCCGTCGCCGTAGAGGCGGGGAATCTGCCGGAAGCCCCCCTTGGGCAGCATGTGGGCCTGATACTCCTCCAGGATGGCGCCATCCAGCAATCGCCGCACCAGGGGATGAGAACGGGTGCGCCATGCCAGCTCGGGAAGACTGGCACCTTTTTGGACCAGCTCGTCCAGATACACGCCCGTAATGAGGGAGACACTGTCCTTGTTTGTGAACAGCCCTGCCTTGCCGATGGACCCGGCGGTGGGATAGCCGATGAACACCAAGTCCGCGCCTTCCCCGGGCTCCAGCTGGAAGCGCTCCTCCAGGCGCGCCGCAGGCAGGGAGAACGTCAGTCGGACATAAATGGTGAACGAGTGGGCCTCCAGCGGGCCCCGCATCCCTGCTTTCTCTGCCAAAAGGGCTAGCGCTCCCTCTGCCAGCACCACGGCGCTGGCAGGAAAGATGTCCCCCTGCTCCGTAACGACGCCGGCGGCGAAAGATCCCTCCCAGCGCAAATCTGTCACCAGGCAGGACGGAAAAAGGAGGGCACCGGCCTGCTGCGCCTGCCAGGCCAGCCATTGATCGAAGCGGGAGCGCAAGACCGTGAACTTGTTGTAAGGCGGCTGGGCGTAGTGAAGACCCGTGAACCCCAGCGTGACGGCCGATGAGTCGTCCAGAAACCATACTTCATCCCGGACCACAGGCCGCTCCAGGGGGGCGCTCTCCCAAAAAGCGGGGAACAGGCTGGCCACGGCCTCGCTGTAAAGGGTGCCGCCAAACATGTTCTTCGCCCCGGGATATTCGCCCCGCTCCAATAGAGCCACCTTTAACCCGTTCTTGGCCATGGCATAGGCGGCGGCACTGCCCGCGGGCCCTGCCCCCACCACCACGGCGTCATAGTGTTCGCTCATGCTCCGGCCGCCCTTCGCCCGCTATGCTGCACGTTGGAAGTTTGGAGCAAAGCCCTTCGGCTTATGCAGTCTTTTTTGCCGGACAAAGGTGGGATATAATAGTTTGAGCTCTGCTCCGGGCGGGCAGCCCTCTGGACGCAGGGCGCATGTAAGGAGGCCGCCCATAGGAAAATGGCCCTTTTGCGTATCCATACGGTGCCGGACCCGGTCCTGCGCCAGAAAGCCCAGCCTGTGCAGCGACTCACCAAGCGCCATCAGAAGCTGATCCGGGACATGCTGGAAACCATGCGGGAAGCCAATGGCGTGGGCTTGGCCGCTCCGCAGGTGGGGGTCTCCGAGAGGATCATCGTGGTGGAAGCGGATCACACCTGCCTGGCCTTGGTCAATCCGGTCCTGGAGCGCGGCAGTGGCAGCAGCACCGATATTGAAGGCTGCCTCAGCGTGCCGGGATGGACCGGATACGTGTCGCGCTACGAACAAGTGGTGGTCAGCGGCTGGAACGAGCGGGGCAAGACCGTCCGGGTGGATGCCGGAGGCCTGTTGGCCCGCGCCCTGCAGCACGAGATGGACCATTTGGACGGAATCATCTTCACGGACAAGGCGGAGGGGCTGGCGCCCCAGGAGAACGGTCCGGTCAAAGAAGGCCCCGCGACGGACCCCCAGCCTGAAGTGTCCCGGCAGGGCCGGGGTTGATCCGCCTGCCGGCAGGTATCCATGTGCCGGGCATATCCGGCGGAAAAAGGGGGGCGGGTTGGCCATGCGTTTGGCCTTTCTAGGGACACCGCAGTTTGCTGTGCCGTCGCTGCAGGCATTGCACAGGGCCGGCCACACGGTGGCCGTGGTGGTAACCCAGCCGGACCGGCCTGCCGGGCGCGGCCTGAGCCTGCGGCCTTCGCCGGTGAAACAGTATGCGCAGGAGCTGGGCCTGCCCGTGGAACAGCCGGAGAAGTTGGGGCCGGAGCAGGTGGAGAGACTCCTGGGCTATGGCCTGGATGTGGCTGTCACTGCCGCTTTCGGGCAGAAGATCCCGCCCGGCCTCTTGCACGGCCCCCGTTTCGGCTGCGTGAACGTCCATCCTTCGCTGCTGCCCCGCTACAGGGGAGCGGCTCCCATCCAGCGAGCCCTCATGGACGGGTGCACATCCACAGGGGTTACCATCATGCAGATGAATGAAGGTTGGGACAGCGGCGATATTTTGTTGCAAAAGGAAGTCCAAGTGGGGCCCCGGGAAACCGCAGGCCAGCTCCACGATCGGCTGGCGGAATTGGGCGCGGAGCTTTTGGTGCAGGTGCTGGAGCTTTTGGAGCAGGGCCGGCTCCAGCGCCGTCCCCAGGATGAGGCACTGGTGACCTGGGCGCCGCGGCTGCGCCCGGAGGACCAGCGGATCCACTGGTGGCGGTCAGCCCAGGACCTCGCCAACCAGATCCGGGCCTTGAACCCCTGGCCCGGCAGCTATACGTTGCGGTCAGGCCGCCGGTTGCTTTTGTGGGAGACCGGGGACCCGGCGGCGCAGCCGTTTTGCGGCGCAGGGGCACCGGATCCCTCTGCAGTTCCCGGGCAGGTGGTGGCTCTGACTGCGGGCGCCATCGGTGTAGCCTGCGGCGCTGGCCAGGACGGCGGCGCCTGCCGGGAGATCCTGTGGGTCACGCGGCTGCAGCCCGAAGGGCGTAGGCAAATGTCCGCCGCGGAATTCGTGCGGGGCCATCGCCCACAGCTGGGCGAAAGGTGGGAATGAGGCCGGTGGCAGAACATCTGTCCGGCCGCAGCCGTCGTCCGGGGCCGGGCTCCGGCGCCGGGGGCCAGGTGCGGCCGGCGGCATTACGAGCTTTGAACCAGGTTTTGGGGCGGGGAGCATGGGCCAATCTGGCGGTGCGCCACGTGCTGGAACGCACCCCTCTGGGGCCGCAGGAGCGCCACCAGGTCACCGAATTGGTGTACGGCACTTTGCGCCGTCTCAAGACCCTGGATTGGGTCTTGTCCCGTTTGGCCCGGCAGCCTTTGGAGAAGCTGCCCTTGCCTTTTCTCAACGTTCTCCGCCTGGGACTTTTCCAACTCATGTATCTACCGCAGGTGCCGGCGGCGGTGGCGTGCGACAGCGCCGTATCGTTGGCCCGGCTGGCAGGGTATCCGCGGCTGGCGGGTTTGGCCAACGCCTTGCTGCGGGGGTATCTGCGGCGCCGGGAGAGCCTGGACTGGCCAGACCCCGGTGACGCAGTCTCGTATCTGGCCGTGCGTCATTCGCATCCGGAATGGCTGGTGAAACGCTGGCTGAGCCGCTATCCCCGCGAACAGGTGGAAGCCCTCCTGGCCCTAGACAACAAGCCGGCGCCCGTCATCTTGCGCGTGAACCTCCTGCGCGCCAGCCGGGACGCCCTCCAAGCCCACCTGCAGGCCCAGGGGTGGGAATGCCGGGCCGTCCCTGCCCTTCCCGAGGCACTGCGGTGCTCTCACGGCGGGCCGCAGCCTTTGGACCAACTGGACGCGTTCCGCCAGGGACAGTTCACACCCCAGGATCTGGGCGCCATGGCTGTCAGCCGGGTTCTGGATCCGCAGCCGGGGGAGACGGTGCTGGATTTGACCGCCGCCCCCGGAGGAAAATCCACTCACATAGCGGAGCTTCAGGCAGACACCGGCCAGGTGGTGGCGTTGGACGTCTACCCGCACCGCCTGGAACTGATCCGGCAAAACGCCCGGCGCCTGGGGCTGCAGTCCATCCAGACGCGCCTTCTGGACGGCCGCCGGGCCCCGGACCTGCTGGCGGAGGCTGGCACCCCTTGGGCGGAAGCCGGCGGCTTTGCCCGGGTGCTCCTGGATGCTCCCTGTTCGGGGTTGGGAGTGCTGCGGCGCCACCCAGACGCCCGCTGGCGCAAGGTGGAAGAGCAGCTGCCGCAACTGGCTCAGGGGCAAAGGGAGCTTCTGGCTGCGGCGGCGCGCTGTGTTCGCCCGGGCGGCACGCTGGTCTATAGCACCTGCAGCAATGAGCCGGAAGAGACCACCGAGATTGTGGAAGCTTTCTTGGCAAACGAACCGGATTTCCTGCCTGCTCCACCGGTAGATGTTCTGGATGGCTTTTTCCGCCCGTTCTTGCGCGGCCCCTGGCTGGAGCTCCTGCCTGCGAATCTGGAAACCGATGGCTTTTTCATCGCCCGCCTGCGACGCCGGGTTTAGCCGAGCTTGTCAGGAATCCTTCTGCTATCTCTGCCATAAAGCAGGAAGCTCTTGGATCTCAAGCGAATATTCATCTTCGGATCATCTCACAGGATTGCGAGTGGGGCTAATCAGGGGAGGTGCCAAGGGTGATTCGTGTTCTCATCGCGGACAATAATGTCAGCCTGTGTGATGCTGTGGAGCAGTATTTGTCCAGCCTGCCGGATTTTGAAGTAACGGGTAAGACGTTCGACGGGGAACAGGCGTTGGAGGCCATGAGGCAGGATCCCCCCGATGCGGTGATCCTGGATATCACCATGCCTCGCCTGGACGGCCTGGGAGTCCTGGAACGCATGCCGGAGTTGGGCCTGGATCCCCGGCCCAAGGTGATCGTGTTGACCGCCTTCGGGCGGGATGACCTCATCGCCCAGGCCACGCGGTTGGGCGCGGACTATTACATGGTGAAACCCTTCGATATGGAGCTCCTGGCTGCCCGCATCCGCCAGTTCAGCGGGAATGACGCGGCCGGTTCCGGCCATGTGGGGCCTGTGAACGGCCATTCTGAAGAGTATGTTGCCCTTCCTTCGGCACCGGTGCGCAGGCCTGGGCAGAGCGGTCCTGCGCAGGACGCGATCCAGCTGGTCACGGAGATGATTCACCAGATGGGTGTGCCGGCCCATTTCAAGGGCTACAGCTATCTCCGGGATGCAGTCCTGCTGGTGGCGGAGGAACAGACGGCGCTGGGCGGCAATTTGACCAAGGTGCTCTACCCGCGCATCGCCAGTAAATACAACACCTCGCCCGGAGGCGTGGAGGCCGCCATACGCAATGCCATCGTCACAGCCTGGGAGAATGGCAACCAGGACTATATTTCCAGTCTGGTGGGGAAGGTGGCCATAAGTACAAAAAACCGCCTGCCCTCCAACTCGCTCATCATCGCCAAGCTGGCAGACAGGCTGCGTATGGCTTTACGCAGCGTTCCGGTCTAGGGAACCGCAGGAGGTTCTCCCGGCTTACATAGGAATGCATAAAATAACCGGGAGCGCACACTCCCGGTTTTTCCTGGTCGGGGCGACACGATTTGAACGTGCGACCTTTCGGTCCCGAACCGAACGCTCTACCAAACTGAGCTACGCCCCGAGGTGCTCTTGGAAGGGGCCGGCGCTGGCACGCTCTCTTTCCGGCGTCGGCAGAGATATTGTACTGCACGATGCTCCCCTTTGTCAAATGGCCGGGTTGGGGGTAGTATAGCTGTCAGAAGGGTCCCGCAGGCGGACGGCGGATGCGCCGCGCGGCCCAAACGGGGCCCGTGGCAGCGAAAGGGGTTACGCTTTGTCAGGTCAGGATCACCGCCCGGCGGCCGGCCAAGGGCTGTGCCTGAAGGGAATGACTTCGGAAGAGCTGCAGGAATTCGCGCGGCGGCAAGGCTGGCCCGATTACCGGGGCCGCCAGCTGGCGGAGTGGG
Organism: Bacillota bacterium; assembly: GCA_014896355.1. Classification (GTDB taxonomy): domain Bacteria; phylum Bacillota; class UBA5301; order Bu52; family Bu52; genus Bu52. The sequence goes on along the minus strand of JADBKO010000004.1, from coordinate 10,982 downwards.
TGTACCGCCACGCAGCGCAGGACTTTGCCGACATGACGCCGCTGCCTGCAGCCGTGCGCCGGAGGCTACAGGAGACGGCAGCCCTGGGCACCAGCCAGGTGCAAGCGCTGCAGCAGGCGCCCGACGGCACAGCCAAGTTCCTTCTGGCGCTGCCCGGGGGGGATGCGGTGGAGACCGTATTCATCCCCCACTCCTACGGTGGCAGCGTCTGTGTTTCCAGCCAGGTGGGGTGCGCCATGCAGTGTGCTTTCTGTGCCTCCGGTATCGGAGGGCTGGTGCGCTCGCTTTCCGCCGGTGAGATGGTGGAGGAGGTCCTGGCAGTCCGCCGCTGGCTGAAAGGGGCCACAGACTCGGAACTTCCCCGTCCTGTCGGGACGGGTGGGTTGCGGGTGACCCACGTGGTGGTCATGGGCAGCGGTGAACCTCTGCAAAACTACGACAATCTGCTGCGCTTTCTCCGCATCGCGGAAGCGCCCTGGGGTCTGGGTATCGGCTTCCGGCGCATCACCGTGTCCACTGCGGGCTGGGTGCCGGGCATCCGCCGCCTGGCGGAAGAGGATCTGCCCATCACTCTGGCGGTCTCCCTACACGCTCCCGACGACGGCCTGCGCAACCAGCTGATGCCCATCAACCGCCGCTTTCCTCTGGATCAGCTGATCCCCGCCTGCCGCCAGTATGCGCAGAGCAGCGGCCGCCGGCTGACCTTTGAATACGTCCTGATCCGCGATGTGAATGACCGACCGGAACACGCCCGCCAACTGGTGCAGCTCATACGGGGCATCCTGGGTCACGTGAACCTGATCCCCTTGAATCCCGTGGCTGAGCACCCGTGGCAGCGTCCTGACCCGGGGGCGGTGGAAAGGTTTGCCCGCATCGTGGCCGGAGCGGGGATCCCTGTGACTGTTCGCAGGGAGATGGGCACGTCCATCGATGCGGCCTGTGGCCAGCTGCGGCGGCGCGTGTTGCAAGCGGCGCCGGAAACTGCTATGATGGCCAGGGAGCCGCGGACTGGCGGGCTTTGGGTTGCACCGCAGGGGTTGGGGGAGGCTCGGCTGGATTATGCAGATCGGCTACCGCACGGACATCGGGAAATCCCGGCTGACCAATGAGGATCGTTTGTTGGCCCGTCCTCCGCTGCTGGCCGTGGCCGATGGCATGGGCGGGGCCCAGGCAGGAGAGGTGGCCAGCGAAATGGCCATCCATGTGCTGTGGGAAGCGGCCCCGGGCGGGGAACCACCGCAGGAGAGACTGAAGCAGGCCATTCTGGAGGCAAACCGCCGGATTTTCGCCCTGGCCAACAGCGACTCCCGCTGTGCGGGAATGGGGACCACCCTGACGGCGGTGCTGCTGGAAAATCACATGGCCTACGTGGGGCATGTGGGGGACAGCCGTGCCTATCTGGTGCGTGGGCAGCACATCCGCCGTTTGACACAGGATCAGTCCGTGGTGGGCGAGCTGATGCGCCTGGGCTATCTGAGTGAAGCCGAGGCCATGGTGCATCCACAGCGAAACATTCTCACCCAGGCCTTAGGCACGGAGCCCCATGTCCAGGTGGAATTGACGCAGTTCCCCATCGAGCCGGGGGACCGTCTGGTGCTATGCACGGATGGTCTGACCTCTCTGGTGCAGGACGGGGAAATCCTGGATACGCTGAGGCAGGAAAGGGAGCCTCAGGCGGCGGCGGACCGGCTGGTGGACCTGGCCCTGGACCGCGGTGGGTATGACAATGTGACGGTGGTGGTCGCTTACATACCGCCCGTCTCCGGCTGAGGAGGCCGCTTGGCCTGGAGCATGCGGAGGCTGGTGCGGGAATCGGTGTCACAGGCAGACTGCGTTTTTGCGAAACCCAGGTTGCCTCGGGCACGGGATGTGGAGGAGCGTGGCGGCACGCCTTGGCTTGGAATGCGCACATGATCGGCAGGCTGCTGCACAAACGATATCTGATCGAAAACCGCCTGGGTGAAGGCGGTATGGCTGTGGTTTACCAAGCCCGCGATCAGGTCCTGCACCGTACGGTGGCTGTGAAGGTGCTGCGGGAGCAGTTTGCCGGCGACAGTGAATTCGTGGAGCGGTTCCGGCGGGAGGCCCTGGCTGCGGCCAGTCTATCCCACCCCAACATCGTCAACGTCTACGACGTGGGCCGCGAGGGCAGCATTCATTTCATCGTCATGGAGTACGTTCCCGGCGAAACCCTGAAGAACATCATCCGCCGGGAGGCACCTTTGTCTCCTCTGCGGGTGGCGCGCATCGGCAGGCAGGTGTGCGAGGCGCTGGCCCATGCCCACGAGCACGGGGTGATCCACCGGGACATCAAACCCCACAATATCCTGATCACACCGGACGGCAGGGCGAAGGTGACGGATTTCGGCATCGCCCATGCCGGCACCGCTGCCACCCTCACCGACAACGGCACGGTCATGGGCTCGGTCCAGTATTTTTCACCGGAGCAGGCCACGGGCAGGCCCAGCTGTCCCCAATCCGACCTGTACGCCGTGGGTGTTGTGCTCTACGAGATGCTCACCGGGCGGGTGCCTTTCGTAGGGGATACGGCGGTGGCTGTGGCGTTAAAACATGTGCACGAAGCGCCACGGCCGCCATCCCGGTATAATCCGGACATTCCCCCCCAGCTGGAGCGGGTGGTTCTCCGGGCCTTGGCCAAGGACAAGGAACGCCGCTACCATACGGCCTGGGAAATGGCCGCAGACCTGGATGCCGTGGCGCGCAGCGGTGAGGCCTGGGCGTGGGAGGGGCAGCGGCTGGCTTTGGGGCGCAGCAGCAGGCCGGTCGGCGCTACGTCCGGTCCTTTGGGCGGCGCAGGTTTCGACCCGGCGGAAGCAGGGGGAATAGCCCGCAGCCCAAACGCCAGGGCTGCGCTTCCGGGGGCCGGTAGAGTCCCAGGCCCTTCGCCAGCAGCGGCCGCCGCCACCTCAGGGTATCCGCCGGTGCGAAATGCCGGCTCCCCGGGCAGAGCGGAGGAAGGTGCGGATGCGCGTCCCGCCGGGGATCTGTCCCGGGCGTTGCAAGATGGGCGCAGCGAGGAGGGAACGATCCTGGCCAAGGGAGGAACGTCGCCGGGAGGCCGAGCAGCCAGGGTGCGGCGGAGAAACATCGCCCTGGCGGTCCTGGGATTTGTGCTGGTGACCGGGCTCAGCATCTGGTTTCTGGTGCAGTGGTTGCCGGCCTGGCTTTCCGTGGGGGAAACCCGGGTGCCGGACGTGACGGGCATGAGCGTCCTGCAGGCGGAGGAGCGCCTCAAGTCCAGCCAGTTGCAGATGGCTGTGGAGCGCCGCATCCACTCCAACAGCGTGCCCGTGGACCACGTGGTCTCTCAGGTGCCCGTGGCCGGCAGACTGGTCAAGGTGAACCGTACCGTTTCTGTCATGGTCAGTCTGGGTCCCGATTTGGTCACGGTTCCGGATTTGAGCGGACAGACCCTGCGTGACGTTCAAGTGGCCTTGAACGGCGCCTCTCTGGCGTTGGGCGGGCGGGTGGAGGAGTACTCCGACCAAGTCCCGGCAGGGCAGGTCATCTCCCAGGATCCGCCCGCCAATGCCCGGGTGGAGCGGGGCAGTGCCGTCAATCTGGTGATTTCCCGGGGCCCCGCACCGCAGGGCCAGGTGATGCCCAATCTGCGGGGAAGGGCGTATGCGGATGTCACCGGCCAGCTGGTGCAGATGGGTCTACAAGTGGGCCAGGTGGTGGAGCGGGAGAGCGGGGATTTGCCGGCAGGCACCGTCCTGGACCAGGACCCCGAGCCCGGCGCCACTGTGCCGCTGGGGGGGACCGTGAATCTGGTCATCAGCAAGGCGCCGGGCAGCCCAGGGTATCTGGCTTCGTCAGGGTACGCGGCACCGGGCAGCGGTACCGCCAACAACGGCCCCGTCGCCCGAACCATCAATGTGACCATCACGGTACCGCCGGGGCCGGACCAGCAACAGGTCCAGATTGTCGTGGTGGATCAACGGCCTGCCCGGCAGGTGTATAACGCTACGCACCGCCCTGGCGATGTCATTGAGCAAGCGGTCCAGGTGTACGGCAAGGCTGCCAACGTTCAGGTCTATATCGATGGGAACATGGTCAAAGAATTCAATTTCTGACGGGAGGACTGCCGGGGCGTGCAGAAGGCTGGTCTGGCCTGGCTGCACTGCCATGCGTTGACGTTTTATGGCCGAAGCGAATCCGGAAAGCACCGATCAAAACGCCAAGATGGTCAGGGGCCTGGTGGTGCGGGCCTACAGTAGCTTCTATTACGTCCGTCCCACCGGGGGAGACCACAGTTCGGCAAGCTGCGACGACCCGCCGCTGGAGTGCCGCGTGCGGGGGAGGCTAAAGCAGTGCAATCAGAAAGAGGCCGGGACAGAGCGGCTGCGGCCGTGGCAACGCCGCTGGCTGCGGGAGCCTCCTTCCATTCCGCCAGTGGTGGTGGGAGACTGGGTTCAGGTGGAGCCCTTGGGCGCCCGAACCGGCGTTATTGTGGCGGTGGAACAGCGGCGGTCTCTCCTGCTGCGGCCTTTGCTGGCCAATGTCGAGACCCTGGTTGTGGTCTTCGCGCTGGTTTCGCCGGATCCATCCCCGCTGCTGGTGGACCGCTTCCTCGTTACGGTGGAGAAGAGCGGTATCCGGCCCATCGTGGTGTTCAACAAGGCGGACTTGGTCTCCGAGGACCAGTGCCAGCGGTGGGTGCAGGCCTACCGCGCTGCAGGCTATCCTGTGGTGGCCACCAGCGCATGCACGGGCCAAGGCCTCTCGGAACTGGCTGCTTTGTTGTCCGGCGGCATTTCCGCCTTCGCCGGGCCCTCGGGGGTCGGCAAATCTGCACTGCTGAAAAGGTTCTTCCCGGGTTTGGATCTGGCCAGCGGGGAAGTCAGCGCCAAGACGGGGCGGGGCAGGCATACGACCCGCTATGCTCAGCTGCTTCCTTTGGGAGGCGGATGGGTGGCGGATACCCCGGGCTTCAGCACCCCGCTGCCGGTGGCGGTGGAGCCTGCGCGGCTGGCGCAACTCTTTCCCGAGATGCGCGTCCTGCTGGGGCAGTGCCGTTTCTCGGGCTGTCTGCATCGACGGGAACCTGGGTGCGCCGTACGGGCGGCAGTGGACGCCGGCAAGATCCTCCCTGCCCGGTATGACAGCTATTTGCGGATCCTGGAGGAAGTGGAGGCTCAAGCGCTGTGGTGAATCAGAAGGGCGTTCAGGTGGCGCCTTCGCTTCTGGCAGCGGATTTTGGCAATCTGGCGGGTTGCCTGCGCCCTGTGGAGTCTGCGTCTCCGGCAGTGGCCGACTTTTGGCATCTGGATGTCATGGACGGGCACTTCGTCCCCAATATCACCATGGGGCCCATGATGGTGGCAGCTGTGCGCAGGGTCAGCGCCCTGCCGGTGGAAGCTCACCTCATGGTGTGGGAACCCGAGAAGTTCCTGCCTGCCTTTGCCCAGGCCGGTGTGTTCCGCATCCTGGTCCATGCCGAGAGCACGGTTCATCTCTATCAGCTGCTGCAGCAGGTGAGGGAACATGGCTGCCAGGCAGGGGTGGCTTTGAATCCCGGCACGCCCCTGGCAGTGCTGGAGGAGGTCTGGCCCCTGTTGGATGTGCTGTTGATCATGACCGTGGAACCCGGCTTCGGGGGCCAGGCGTTCATTCCCGCCATGCTGGACAAGATCGCCCGGGCCCGCCGGGAGATCGCCCGCCGCGGATTGCAGACCCTGATCGAGGTGGACGGCGGCATCGCCCCGGATACCGTGGGATCCGCGACTGCCGCCGGGGCGCGGATTTTGGTGGCAGGAACCGCCATCTTCGGCCAGCCCCAGGCTGCGCAGGCTGCGGCCGCCTTGCGCCAGGCGGCGGAACGCGGGATGGGGATGGGCCGGCGATGAGCGAAGGCGGTAGGAAGGCGTCCTTCAGCCCCGAGGAGCTGCTGGCCTTTTGGCAGGCGCAGCCGTCTTACCACGGCCAGATCGTGCACGTGGAGGAGATCCCCGCCCGGGCAGCCCGCTATGTGCCGCTGGACAAGCCTTTGCCGCCGGTTTTGCAGCAGGCCCTGGCTTCTGGCGGCATCGAGGCCCTGTATTCCCATCAGACCCAGGCTTTGGAGCTTGCCAGGGAAGGCCGGGGCTGGGTCGTCGTGACGGGTACCGCCAGCGGCAAGAGCCTTTGCTATCATCTGCCCGTATTGGAAACCCTAGCCGCAGATCCTCTTGCCACGGCGCTGTACCTTTTCCCCACGAAGGCACTGGCCCAGGACCAGCTGCGCTCTCTGGAGCAGCTGGTGCGTGCCGCCGGCCTGGCCATACCCATGGGCACCTATGACGGGGACACCCCGCCTCAGGCCCGGCGGCGCCTGCGCCAGGAGGGGAGGCTCATCCTGACCAACCCGGACATGCTCTCCAGCGGTATCCTGCCCCGCCACCCCACTTGGGTGCGTTTCTTCTCGCACCTGCGCTTCGTGGTGGTGGATGAGATCCACGTCTACCGGGGGATTTTTGGCGCCAATGTGGCGCTGGTTCTGTGGCGTCTGCGGCGCATTGCCGCCCACTACGGTGTCCGGCCGCAGTTTTTCACCACCTCCGCCACCATCGGCAATCCGTTGGAGTTGGCACGCCAACTGACGGGTCAGGACTTGGCGCTGATCGATGGTGACGGCTCCCCCCGGGGGCGCAAGGTTTTCGTGTTGTGGAATCCTCCCCGGGTGGGCCCGGGAGGCGAGCGGCGCAGTGCCAACATGGAGGCCCGGACCCTCATGGCCTCGCTGGTGCGCCGGGGCCTCGGGACCATCACCTTCGTGCGCACCCGGACCGTGGCGGAAGTGCTGTACCGCTATGTCCAGGAGGACCTGGCGAAGGACGGCGCCGGCCTGCGCAATGCGGTGCATTCCTACCGGGGCGGCTACCTGCCGGAGGAACGCCGGGAAATCGAGCGCCGGTTGTTTTCGGGAGAGCTTCTGGGCGTCACCACCACCAACGCCCTGGAGCTAGGGATCGACGTGGGAGGGCTGGATGCCGCCATTCTGGTGGGCTTTCCCGGCAGCATCGCCAGCACCTGGCAGCAAGCTGGCCGCGCCGGTCGCAGCCGCAACGCCAGTCTGGCGGTTCTGATCGCCCATTCATCGCCTACGGACCAGTATCTGATGCAGCACCCGGACTATTTGTTCGGGCGCAGCCCGGAGGCTGCCGTCATCGATCCGGGAAATGCCCATCTTCTGCTGCCCCAGCTGCGGGCGGCGGCACTGGAGATCCCCCTGGCCCGGGAGGAGCTCTCTGGCCTTGGGGTCTACGCTCCGGCCGTGGCGGAGCTGTTGCTGGAGAACGGGCAGTTGGCCGAGAGAGGATCACGGCTGTACTTCCACGGCGGAGGATTCCCCGCGGACAGCGTCAATTTGCGCCAAGCCGCGGCAGGCACCTACACGATCCTGGAGGTTCCGGGCCGGACCGGCATCGCCGCCGGTGAGGTGGGGGTCATGGAATCCGGCGGCAGGCGCCGGGTGCGGCCGGAGCCTGCCGCCGGGCCCGCCGTGGCAGGCAGCCGCGTCATCGGCACGGTGGATGAGTGGACGGCTTTCATGTTGGTGCACCCGGAAGCCGTTTATCTCCACAACGGCCAGACCTACCTAGTGGAGAAGCTGGATCTGGCGGAGAAAACCGCCTACGTGCATGCGGCGGATTTGGACTACTACACCCAGGCTGTTACAGACCGCCAGGTGCAGGTGGTTCAGGAGGAAGAGATGCGGTACGGCAGCGGAAGTTTTGCCGCTGAGGGCGCGCCGCTGCAGGGAGCGCCCGGCGTGGCGGCGCCGGAATGGACCTGGGTAGCCCGTTTCGGCCAGCTGGAAGTGCGCTACCTGACGTATATGTTCAAAAAGATCCGCTTTTACAGCAATGAGAGCTTGGGCTTCGGAAGGCTCTCCCTGCCGCCGCTTCTTTTGGGCACCACGGGATTCTGGCTGACGCCGTCGGCGCTGGTGGCGGCTGCGGTGCAGATCCGCGGAAGGGACCCGCTGCAGGGGATGGTGGGATTGGCCAATGCCATCACCGGCGTGGTGCCCCTTTTTGCCATGTGCGACCCCCTGGATGTGAGCACCGCCGTGCAGATGGCTCCCCAGGGAGCCATGGCGGTGTTCGTGTTCGACCGCTTTCCGGGCGGCGCAGGGTTTGCCCAGAGGGTTTGGGGGAAGCTGACGGATGTCCTGCAGGGAGCCCTGGAGCTCATTGAGGGCTGCAGCTGCCGGGACGGCTGCCCCAGCTGTGTAGGCGCTCCGGTGCCGCCGGCGGCTATGGGCGACCCGGATGTGAGCGCCCGGGAGCAAATCCCCGATAAAGAAGCGGCTCGTCTGCTGCTCTTGGCCCTGCTGGGCAGGATCTCCCTGCCTGAGCCGGGGACAGCCGTTGACACGGCCGCCGCTGCGGCGGCCCGGCCTGGGCAGATGCCGGCCGGCCCCGGGATCGCTGCGGCCACGGGGAATTTCCCGGCCTGGTCCCCGGGCCGGGGGGAAGGGGGAGCCAGAGAACCCGGACCGGGCCATCAGGTGGGGACCGGCGCGCCGCCTGCCGCCGGGGAAAGCGGCGGGAGCCTGCGCAACATGCCGGAGTTCCGGCCCCTGCCCGAACCGGTGGTGGCGCAGTTGCGCCGCCAGCTGGCCGAGATCTTGGCAGGGGAAAACCGGCGCAGCCCGGTGCCGGATTCCCAACCGGTGTTGTGACCGACTGGACGGATCTGGCCCGGGGCTGTATAATGAGAACAGTTCTTGGGTAAATCCCAGGCAATTCAATGAGAATACTGTAGTTGCCGGGAGTGCGGAGGCCACAGGAGTGCAGGGCGGAAGGCGGCCCGGGCGCCAGGCTCCGTCTGCGTGGGTCTCCGGAGCTCATGGATGAAGGCCATAGAAATACACAACCTATCCAGGGTTTCCCCGGCATTGCAGCGGTGGGAGGCGGATTCCATGCACTACAAGACCACGGGAGATCTGGCCAGGGATTTTGGGGTTTCCCCCAGCACCATCCGGCACTGGACTGAGCAGTTCAAGGAATTTCTTTCCCCGGCCGCAGGGCGGGCGGCGGAGAACGGGTTCCGGGTTTTCGATCCGGTGGACGTGGCGAAGCTGTGGGAGATCAAGCGGCAGCGTGACCGGCGCCGCGCCCTGGGCGAAATCCGGGCCGACTTCCGGCAGCATGCGTTCGATTCCGAATACTGGGCGGCGCGGGTGCAAGACCTGGAAGAGGAAAACCGGCGGCTGCGCTCGGAACTGTCCCGTGTTCTGCGGCGCGGCGGCCTGGGTGCCCAGGATCAGGGGGCGACCGCCGCGTACGTGTCTGCACGGCCTCGCTGGGATCAGGCGGTCAGCGGGCGGTAGTGTGGCTGCGCTCCGCCTGGCGGGCTTCCAACGGGTCGTGGCCGATTTCGTGGCTTTGCCGCCTGCTCAGCACAGGTACAAAGCTGGAAACGTAGACCGGCGTCCAGAGCCAGGCGGCTGAAGTGGGCCACAGGCGTATTCTCGGCCTCCAGCGGTCCAGCTCTTCCTGGGTCCGCAGGTAGCGTCCCCTCAAATACTTCTGCTCCTCGTCCTGGCCTTCTTCACTCAGATGCTGATAGTATCTCTCCAATGCCTCCAGTTCCGCCTTCAGGCGCTGCTGGGCCTCCAGGGCCCAGCTGGCGTCTTCCCGGGCCACATGGGCGATGCACCCAAGAAGGGCTGCGGCTGCGGCGTCGCTGCTCCGCAGCCTGGCTTGCCGGCATTCTTCGCCTGCCGGAGGGCGGCCCTCCTGCAACTCGTCCCAGCTTAAGAGCGCCGGTTGCCCGGGCGCGAACGGCAGGAGGTTGGGTCCGTAGAGGGTTCCCCGGGCCAGGTTCACTCCCCAGGAAAAAAGCTCATCCTGCAGGTTGGTGCCGGGCCGCTGAACCCGGATCTGCAGGGCCAGCAGAGGTTCCCAGCGCCGGCGGCAGGCCCAATGGGCCCAGGAGGGGCCTGCGGGCTGGCGGCCGGCCAGCTGCAAGTGCAAGGTCCCGGCGAAGGCTCTTCCCCGGCTGCGGACGTAGGTGACGATCTGGTTCAGCCGCTGGCTGCCAAGGGTTACGGGCTCCGGCTCCCCGGAAGCCCTCTGCGCCCCTGCGCCGGCGACTTCATCCGGCGGAAAGCTGTCCGGTGGCGCCGCCTGCTCTCTGGCACCGGAAGGCTCCGCGGGAAAAGAGAGGCACAGCGTCTCTTCCCTTGCCCAGGGGCCGGCGAGCACTCGCGCCACGTCCTCGGGCAGGTGCACGAAGAGAAAAGGCCCGGCAGCCTGCACCTGGGCGCCAGCCAGGCCATAAAAGCGTTGAACAAAAGAGCGCAGTTCCTCATGCTCCCAGCCGGGGCTCGGGTTTTTCAATCCAACACGTCCCACCAAGCCCGGCTGCCGGGTCTGCGGGCTGCGGCCAACCGGGCGGCAAGATTCTCCAGGCGGCGGTGCAGCTCGGCTTCGTCGCTGGAGTTGGCCACTGCGTCCAGAATGAGGGTTTCCAATTTCCAGCCCGGATCCTCCGGGCTACGGCGGCCGCGGGAGGCAGGTTTCTCTTGTCTGCTGGCATCCGGCAGGCGCGGGCGCCGGCAATGCCCGGGAGAGTGGCCAGCCGGTTCCGGCGGCACCGGTCTGAGGCCGTCCATGGCAGCCAGGATGTGGTCCTCGCCGGCGCCAATCACATGGTCGAACATGGCCAGTTTCTCGTGCAGCAAATGCAGCACGTGGGATTCGACGGTGTGGGCCGTCACCAGATGGTAGACGAAGACATCGTGTTCCTGCCCCAGGCGGTGCACCCGGCCGATGCGCTGTTCCAGCCGCATGGGGTTCCAGGGCAGATCGAAATTGACCACAATGTGGCAAAACTGGAAATTCAGCCCTTCGCCGCCTGCCTCGGTGCTGACCAGCACCTGGAACCTTTGGCGGAAAAGATGTCGCAGCCACTCCTTCTGACCGGAGGACAGGCTGCCGTCGAAGGCCAGGGCGTCCAGGCCCAGAGCC
>JADBKO010000039.1 GCA_014896355.1 Bacillota bacterium | reverse complement strand
GCGGAAATCCGCCAGGAAGGCAACAAGCTGGTGCTGGGCGCGACGGTGCGGCATTACCAGCTGGAGGAAGACCCGCTGATCCGCCAGACCGTGCCGCTGCTGGCGGAGGTCGCGCCGTACATTGGCCATGCGCAGATCCGGCACCGGGGCACAGTGTGCGGCAGCTTGGTCCACGCCGATCCCGCCGCGGAGCTACCGGCGGCCATGCTGGCGCTGGACGCCGAACTGGTGGCCGAGGGGCCCGGCGGCCGCCGCACGATCCCCTTCCGGGAGTTCTACCTCGGCTACCTGATGACCACGCTGGCGCCCGACGAGCTGGTGGTCGCGGTGCGTGTTCCCATTCCGGCACCGGGCACTGGCTGGGGGTTCCAAGAGATCTCCCGGCGCCACGGCGACTTCGCGATCGCCGGCGCTGCAGTGCTGGTGGCCCTGCATTTGGACGGCAGCGTCAGCCAGGCCTGCATTGCGCTGACTGGCGTCTCGGGCGCGGCGCTGCGGGCCGCCGAAGTGGAGGCGGCCCTCGCCGGGAAGCTGCCGACGCCCGAAGTGCTGGCCGAGGTCAGCTCGCAGGTGGCGGACCTCGTGGACGCCGAGACCGACCTTCACGCCACGCTGGAGTACCGGCGCCAGGTCGCTGCCGTGGTGACCGAACGCGCACTGGCCATGGCCGTCAAACGGGCACAGGGAGGGCAGCCGAAATGAACAACAAACGAGTCATCGAGGTCACGGTCAACGGAACCCGGTATGAGAGGCTGGTGGAGCCCCGCCTGACGCTGGCGGACTTCCTGCGCGAGGAGCTGCACCTGACCGGCACGCACCTGGGCTGCGAGCACGGCGTCTGCGGCGCCTGCACGGTCCTGGTCAACGGGCGGTCGGTCCGCTCCTGCCTGATGTTCGCCGTGCAGGCCCATGGCGCCAGCGTGGAGACCGTGGAAGGTCTGTCGAACGGCGAGCAGCTACATCCCATCCAGGAGGCGTTCTGGGAGAACCACGGCTTGCAGTGCGGCTTCTGCACACCCGCCATGATACTGCGGGCCAAGGAGATGCTCACCTGCTGCGATCGTCCGCTGACCAGGGATGAGGTGCGCGAGGGGATCTCGGGCATTCTCTGCCGCTGCACGGGCTACCAGAATATCGTGACCTCGATTCTGGCGGCACAGGAGAAGCTGAAGCGCGAGGTCGGCGACTAAGGGGAGGTGGAGCACGTGTCTCATCCGGAATGGAAGTTCATCGGCAAGAACCTGAAGCGGGTGGAAGACCCGCGGTTTCTACGGGGCAAGGCCCGTTACATTGATGACATCAAGCTGCCCGGCATGCTACACGCTGCTGTGCTGCGCAGCCCGTACGGCCACGCACGCATCAAGTCCATCGACATCAGCAGGGCCCTACAGGTGCCCGGCGTCATCACCGTGCTGACGGGCGAGGACTGCAAGCAGCGCATGAACCCCTGCATGAACTTCGGCCCGACCACAGTGGCGCAGTATCCTCTGGCCGTGGACAAGGTGCGCTACTGGGGGGAGGCGGTGGCCGCAGTCGTCGCCGAGTCCCGCTACGCCGCGGAAGATGGCGTGGAGGCCATCGAGGTGGAGTACGAGCCCCTGCCGGTGGTTGTGGACCCCTTCCTGGCGATGGAGCCCGGCGCGCCCCTAGTGCACGAGGCGCACGGCAGCAACATCGTCCACGAGCAGACCTTTGAGTTTGGCGACGTCAGCCAGTGCTTCGCCGAGGCGGACATCGTGGTGCGGGACAAGCTGCGCTGGGGCCGCTCGTCGGGCATGCCCCTGGAGACGACGGGCGCCATAGGCAACCCCACCCCCAATGGCGGGCTGGAGATCTACGCCAACTCCATGAACTTCACCTACTTCATGTGGCTCATCGCCTCCGCGCTCAAGCTGCCCTCCAACAAGCTGACGGTCATTCCCGTCAATGCCGGCGGCAGCTTCGGCAGCAAGTTCACGGCCCACAAGGTGCCCACGCTGGCCGGTTTCCTAGCCCTAGCTACGGGCCGCCCGGTGAAGTACGTGGAGGACCGCCTCGACCACATGGCCAACTCCGATCACCACGGCTCGGACCGCTACTACGAGGTGGAGCTGGCGCTGAAGAAGGACGGCACCATGACCGGTCTGCGCATCGACTGCGTGGACGACTACGGCGCCTACCTGCAGTTCGGCGTGGGCACCCACGGCAACGCCCTGTCCCAGGTGGTGGGCCCGTACCGCATCAAGCATGTGAGCTACCGCCTGCGGGCCGTGTTGACAAACAAGTGCCAGCAGGGGGCCTACCGCGGCTTTGGCGCCGAGGTGAACAACTGGGTCCTCGAGCGCATGGTGGACAAGGCGGCCCGCACGCTGGGCATGCTGCCAGAGGAGCTGCGGCGCAGGAACTTCATCCAGCCCCATGAGTTCCCGTACAAGATTCCCACCGGCAACATCTACGACAGCGGCAATTACGAGGCCGTGCTGAACAAGGCCATCGAACTGGCCGACCTGCCCTACTGGCGGGAAGAGCAGAAGCGGGCCCGGGCCGAAGGGCGTTACATCGGCATCGGTATCACCACGGCGCAGGAGCGCAGCGTGTTCAGCTCCACAGAGTTCTGGATGTGGTTCGACAAGCCCGCCTTCCCCGTCACCTCGAGCCCGGAGAGCGCGACCATCAGCATCGACCCGGCCGGCAATTTTCACCTGAAGCTGCACTCGCAGGCCATGTGGGGCAACAGCCCGGAGACCGTGGCCACGATGGTACTGGCCGAGCAGTTTGGCATTGATCCCCACCAGGTGAACGTCACCTACGCCGACTCGGCGCACGCCCTGCCGTCCACCGGCCCGGGCGGCAGCCGCTTCACAGTGATGGTGAGTGGCGCGGTGGTGGGCGCGTCGAAGATGCTGAAGGACAAGCTTTTCCGCATTGCCGCCCATCTGCTGGAGGCAAGACCCGAGGACGTAGAGCTGGTGGACGGGCGGGTGCAGGTCAAGGGCGCGCCGCAGCGCTCCAAGACCCTGGCTGAGTTGGCCGCCGTTGCCCACTTCTTCGCCCTAAGCCTGCCGCCGGGGATGGAGAGCGGCCTGGAGGCCAGCCACACCTACGACCACCCCTACACCACGCTGCCCTCCGACGACCGCAAGGACCTGGGCGTCTTCTACCCGTTCATGGGCCACGCCTGCCACATCGCGGTCATCGAGCTGGACGTGAAGACGGGCCAGCACAAGTTCCTCAAGTATGTGGCCGTGCACGACGCCGGCACCGTCGTCAACCCACGCACGCTGGCCGGGCACGTGACTGGCGGAGCCACCCAGGGGCTGGGCACCGCCCTGTACGAGGAGTACGTGTACGATGAGAACGGCCAGCTCAAGACCTCCACTTTCATGGACTACCTGATTCCGACGGCCATGGAAGTGCCGGAGTTCGAGATTGGTCACGTGGAGACGCCCTCGCCCTTCACGGAGTACGGCATCAAGGGCGGCGGCGAGGGTGGCCGCATGCTGACGCCCGCGGTGATGTCCGCGGCGATCGACGATGCGCTGGCGCAGTTCGGCGTCCGGGTGACAGCGCTGCCGGTGACCCCGGCTCACATCACCCGGATGGTCCGGGAGGGGCAGGGTTGAGCCAGAGCGTGGCCGCCCACCGCACGCTAGAAGCGAATCTGGCCCAGTTTGTGGGCCTCCTCCGGGCCAACGGATTCACCGTTGGCCCCGGGGAGGCCGCCACTGCACTATCCGGGCTGGTGGAGGTGGACCTGCTTGACTGGCGGGAGGTCTACCTGACGCTACGGGCCACCTTGGTGCACCGACCGGAGGACTACCCGCGTTTTCAGCGACTCTTCGCCGCGTTCTGGCGGCCGGCGGAGGAGCGGGTGGCGGAGGTGGCGCCGCAGACGGCGGACGAGCCCGCGCTGCCCGGCCCCTTGGCGGAGCGACCGGGCGGCGCGGGGCCCGATCGGGCGCTGGCGCCGTCCGCCGCAGATGGGGCTGACGACGGGCTCGCAGCAGGGGAGGCCCCCGGCCTGCCTGACCTGGGATCCGCGCCGGGACGCCCGCTGGCCCATGCGGACGACGGCGACGAGCTGGGCCCGGACGAGCCGCCGCTGCACGACCTCTACAGCGCGGCGGAGGGGGTCCTGACGCGGGATGTCGGCCAGGCAGATGCCGCTGCGGCCGCCGACCTGTGCCGCCTGGCCGAACGCCTGGCGCGGCTGCTCGCGACCCGCGTCGCACGGCGCCTGCGGGCGGCGCGGCGGGGGATGCGGGTGGACCTGCGCCGGAGTCTTCGCCGGAGCCTGCCCTACGGCGGTGAGCCGCTGCGCCTGGTGCGCCGCCGCCGGCGCATCGACCGGGCCCGGCTGGTGCTCCTGTGCGATGTCAGCGGCTCCATGGCGGTCTACACGCGCTTTCTGCTCACGTTCGTCCATGCGCTGCAGGCGGTGCTGAGCCAGGTGGAGTCCTTTGTGTTCGCCACGCGCCTGACCCGCATTACCCCGGCGCTGCGGCACAGCAGCGACGCCCGTGTGCTGGCCCGGCTGCCCGGTGTGGCCGCGGGCTGGGGCGGCGGGACCCGCACGGGTCAGTGCCTGGCGGAGTTCAACAGCGGCTATGGGCTGCGCATGCTGGGCCCCCGTACGACAGTGGTCATCCTCAGCGACGGCATCGACACCGGTCCTCCCTGACATCGCCAACCTCATTTCCTCGCCCTCGCCCTGTGCGCTCGGAGGGCCGGCGCGGGCGGCCGGCTTCTGCCGTCATCCTGGGCAACAGCGACAACGACCCCGCCCAGGAAGCGGCACGAACAGGTCGTATGCGCGAGCGTTCAGGACGGGCTGATCATCGCCCTGGCGGTGGCCAGCCCGGAGCGCCCGCCGGCGGTGGTTATCGCGACTTTGCCGGCTGGTTCCTTCATCGGCCGCCGGACGGCTGGCCGGCCGATGCCGGCCTCCACCGACAACCGCCTGGGGCGGCTGGCGGTCGCCCACCGCTCTCCCGCGGCGCGGCGGATCGCCCATCTGTGGGCCTGCCGCGTCACCCCGCCGGCGACCGCGCCCTCCTGGGCTTCTCCGACGCCCTGCGCGAGGCGGGTCTCGGAGCCCGACCCTCTAAACTGGCTTCAGCTGGGGCCCTTCGCTTGAGAACAGTGGGCTCCGGAACGGACGGCTCTAGATCCGGGAACCAGCCCCGGCCCGCTGCACGGCTTCCGGCCCGGGAACCCCCAGGCCTGGGCCAGCCACGCCGGCCGCCGCGGAGACCGTAGCCGCCGGCCGGTGCCAAAATAGCCGCAGTCCGTTGAGGGTCACCAGCACGGTGGCGCCGGAGTCTACCAAGACCGCCATCCAGAGCGTCAACCACCCCGGGAAGATCAACAGCAGCGCCGCCAATTTGCTCAGCAGGGCGAACGCCACGTTCTGGCGTACAACCCGCAAGGTGGCCCGGCTGAGGGACAGGGCGTACGGAAGCTTGTGCAGATCCGCCCCCATGAGCACCGCCTGGGCTGTTTCCATGGCCATATCGTTCCCCGCCGCACCGATGGCGATGCCCACCTGGGCCGCAGCCAGGGCAGGCGCGTCATTGATGCCATCGCCCACCATGGCCACCCGCCGTTGGGCGCGCTGCAGCCGGCGAACGGCCTCCAGCTTCTGTTCCGGCAGCAACCCGGCTTCGACCTGGGTCACTCCCAGGCGCGCGGCCACCGCCCGGGCGGCGGCAGGATGGTCCCCCGTCAGCAGGACCACGTGGCGGATGCCGCTGCGCCGCAGCTCCGCCACTACATCGAGCGACTCCGCCCGCAAGGCATCGACGACAGCCACCAGCCCCACCGGCTCGCCACCTTCTCCGCCTTCTCCGGATCCACGGCGGGCCACAGCCATCACCGTCTTTCCTTCGTTCTGCAGACGGCGGGCCGCTTCCTGCAGGGTGGGAACGGACTTGGAACGGGCGCGCAGACACTCTGCCTGATCCCAGACCCAGCCTGGCTCGCCCACGAAGACCTGATGGCTGCCAATCTGCCCCCGCACCCCGTTCCCGCTCACCTGTTGGAAAAAGCGGACCTCTGGCCACGTTGGAGCCGGAGCCCCGGCCGCCGCCAGGATCGCCGCAGCCAACGGGTGTTGGGAGCGGGCTTCCAGCTGGGCGGCAGTCTGCAGGACCTCCGCCGCGCTGAATCCAGGGGCAGGGATCACGTCCGCCACCCGGGGATGGCCCTCCGTGAGGGTCCCCGTCTTGTCGAAAGCCACCGTATCCACCCGGGCCAGGCTCTCCAGATGTGCGCCGCCCTTGATCAGGATCCCGTGCCGCGCGGCATTCCCCAGCCCGGACACCACCGCCGCCGGCGTGGAGATCACCAATGCGCAGGGGCACGCCACCAGCCATACCGCCAGCCCCCGGTAGATCCAGGTGTCCCAAGGAGCCTGGGCCAAAAGAGGCGGCAGCACAGCCACCCCAATCCCCAGCACGAAGATGGCCGGGGTATAGTAGCGTGCCAGGCGGTCGATGAACCGTTCTGCGGGCGCCCGCTGGGCCTGGGCCTCTTGCACCAGGCGGATGAGCCGCGAGAGCGTGGTGTCCCGGCTGGGACGGCTGGAACGGACCTCCAGGTAGCCCGACCCGTTCAGCGTGCCGGCAAAAACGTGGTCACCGGGCCCCTTGGCCACAGGCAGGGATTCGCCTGTGATGGGCGCCTGGTTTACCGCCGATTCCCCCTTGACCACCTGGCCGTCCAGAGGGATGCGGCTGCCCGGGCGCACGATGAAAATCTCCCCGGGCCGGGCTTGTTCGGCCGGGATCTCCTGCAGAACTCCGCCGCGCCGCACGGTGACCCTTGGAGGCCGCAGGTCCAGCAACTCCTGCAGGGAGCGGTTGGTCCGGTGATGGCTCCAGGCCTCCAAAAGCTCCCCGACAGAGAAAAGAAACACCACCAAAGCGCCTTCAAACCACTGGCCCAACCAAACCGCACCGGTCACGGCCAGCACCAGGAGAACGTGGATGTCCAGCCGCCCGTGCCGCAACGAACGCAACGCTTGGCGGCCAACGAAAAAACCGCCGGTCAGGATCGCCAGAGCATACAGAAGTACGGGCCAGCCGTCCACGGACCAGCGGGAGAGGAACCAAGCCGCGGTCAGAAACGCCCCCGCCAGCCAGGTGAAGAGCGCTTGTGGACGCATCATCCAAGACATTCTGCTGCCGGGTTTCCCGGAAGCCGCGCCCCCGTGGTGCCCGGCAGCCAGCATCTCCGCGGTTTCGCCGGCACACGCCGTGCACACGGTCCCCGGAATCTCTGTGCCGGCGGATCCCCCCGCGCCTTGGCTGCCGCATCCTCCGGAGCCCTGGATACGCCGATCCCGACCGTCTTTCTCCCGCACGCCTTCTCTCCTCCCCCTGCCACCCCTGGCCGCGCCAGCAGCCCGCCCCGCTGGAACTGCAGTGCCTTAAGCAGTGATCATTTGAGCAAATGTTCATATAAAATTATATGCCGCACCGGCGTCTTTGTCAACGCCGCGACCTGTGACACCGGAAGTCGCCTGGGCCCACGGGGGCCGCCCGCCGGGGGAGGGGCTCAGGCCCGTCCCCGCCGCCGCACACGCTTGGCAGCCATTCCGTCAGGATCAGACCCGTGCCCATAACACGGAACAAGCCAAAGGGCGCGATAAAAAAGGTGGATGCCCAGGGGCCAGGCTTGGCCGCCCTGGGCATCCACCGATCACCGAAAATGCGCTTCGAACGGAAGAAACACCCGGAACACGCTGGCGGAGAGGGTGGGATTCGAACCCACGAGGCAGGGATTAACCCACCTACTCGCTTTCGAGGCGAGCGCTTTCAACCGCTCAGCCACCTCTCCCTGTGGAGGCGTGCGGTCTCCCGTCCATCGTCCATCTCTTCCGCCACTCGCGCCGCTACCTGCGCCGCTGGCGGGCGCGAGTGCTGGCATACGGAGTTGCACTGGAAGGTGACCGAGAGTGGCTGAAGGTAGCTGCCTGCTAAGCAGTTGAGGCCAGCAAGGCGGCCACCGTGCGTCCCACCGCCACGCCGGAGCCGTTCAGGGTATGCACGAACTCCGCCTTGGCGCCGGCTTGCGGCCGGTAACGGATATTGGCGCGCCGGGCCTGGAAATCCTCGAAATTGCTACAGGACGAGATCTCCACGTAGCGGTTGTAGCTGGGCATCCAGACTTCAATATCGTACGTCTTGGCTGAAGAGAACCCCATGTCGCCTGTGCAGAGCACCACCACGCGGTAGGGCAGCCCCAGTTGTTGCAGGACCGCTTCGGCGTCGCGCGTGAGGCTCTCCAGCTCGCTGTAGGAGTCCTCAGGGCGCGTGAACTTCACCAATTCCACTTTGTCGAACTGATGCACCCGGATCATCCCCCGCGTGTCGCGCCCGGCAGCGCCGGCCTCGGCCCGGAAGCAGGCGGTGTAGGCCGTATAGTAAATGGGCAGCTGTTCGCCGGGGATGATCTCATCGCGGTGCAGATTGGTCACCGGCACCTCCGCCGTGGGAGCCAGGTAATAGTCATAGCCCTGGCATTTGAAGGCATCCTGCTCGAACTTGGGCAGCTGGCCGGTGCCGGTCATGCTGGCCCGGTTGATCAGGACCGGCGGCCAGATTTCCACATAGCTCTGCTGCCGGGTGTGGATGTCCAGCATGAAGTTGACCAAGGCCCGCTCCAGGCGTGCCCCGGCGCCGCGCATGACCACGAAGCGGGAGCCGGAGATCTTGGCGGCCCGCTCGAAATCCAGGATGCCCAGCTCCGGGCCCAGGTCCCAGTGCGCCTTGGGTTCGAAGGGGAACACGCGGGGTTCGCCCCAGCGGCGGACCTCCACGTTGCCGCTGGAGTCCGGGCCTATGGGCACGCTCTCATGGGGCACGTTGGGGATGGCGAGCAACAGAGCCTGGATATCGGCATCCAGCTGGCGCAACCGCTCATCGAGATCTTTGATCCGCTCGTTGATGCCGCGCACTTCGGCCATGAGGTCCTCCGCATCCTCGCCGCGCCGCTTGCGCCGGGCCACTTCCTGCGAGGCGGCGTTGCGGCGGCTCTTGAGGCTTTCCGCCTCCACCAGGCGCGAGCGCCGCTCTTCGTCCAGGGCCAGCAAGCGGTCGAGATCCACCTCGGACCGGCGGTTCTGCAGGGCGCGACGCACCCGGTCCGGGTTGCTGCGGATGAACTTGAGATCCAGCATGATGACTCCCTCCAACATTCTTGCCAACATGACTTGTACCCGATGTGTGCACCCATCCTGCGGCTCCGGCAGGCGGGCCAGTCGCAGATTAGCAAAAAGCCTTCCATCCCTTTGCAAGGGACGGAAGGCCATTCCGCGTTGCCACCCTTGTTGGCGATCCAGCTGCTGCGCATTGGCGCGTACGCGCTGCCCGCCGCAGGATCGTAACCCGCTGTCCGCAGTGCCTGTGGGTAGCTGCGGGCCCCGTGCCGCGGCGGCGGACCGCCCACCTCTTTGCGCCATAACGGGGCGCCACCGGCCAGCTTTCGCTGCAGCCTCCGGGGTGGATTCAGGGCTTGCCGGCTTTCACCTGCCCCGGCTCTCTGCGGGTGCCCTTACTGTTCCCCTTCTCCGGCCACTCCGCCGGGCCCTACAACGCCGGGCCCGGTCCGTATTGTTGTCTACCCGATTTTACCACGGGCCCGGGAGGGATTCAACCAGAGCCACGCGGCCCACCCCGAACCACCTGGTCCCCTTACTCCCCGGCGTTTTCCAACTGCCCGAGAAGCGCGGTGTACAGGCCGAAGAATCTCTGCTCGTCCAGGGGCTTCCCGTCG
>JADBKO010000038.1 GCA_014896355.1 Bacillota bacterium | reverse complement strand
CGACCAGGGAGACCCCGCGCAGCGGACCCAGCTCCGTTCCGAATGGGGTGGTGCGACGGCGTTCCTAGCGGGCGGCGAACGCCGGAAAGCGCCCGCACAGCCGGGCCACCCGCTCCCGTGCCTCCTCCAGCACTGCGGCCGCAGGCTGCGCCACCAGCACGTCCCTCATGATGGCGGCGATCTCGGCCATCTCCGCCTCCCCCATGCCGCGAGTGGTCACGGCCGGCGTGCCCAAACGCAGGCCGCTGGTGACATTGGGGGGCTGCGGGTCAAAGGGAATGGCGTTCTTGTTCACCGTGACACCGATGCCGTCCAGGCGCTTCTCGGCCTCCCGGCCCGTGAGGCCCCGCTCACGCAAATCCACCAGCATCAGGTGATTGTCCGTGCCGCCTGCCACCAGGCGAAAGCCTGCAGTCTGCAGGTGGCGGGCCAGGGAACGGGCGTTCTCCAAAATGCGGGCCTGGTAGGAGCGGAACTCGGGCCGCATGGCTTCCGCCAGCGCCACGGCCTTGGCGGTGATGACGTGCATCAGGGGCCCGCCCTGGATGCCCGGGAAAACGGCCTTGTCCAAGGCCCGGGCATGTTCTTGCCGGCAGAGGATCAGGCCGCCGCGGGGCCCCCGCAGCGTCTTGTGAGTCGTCGTGGTGACGAAATCCGCGTGCGGCACCGGGCTCGGATGTAACCCCGCGGCCACCAGTCCGGCGATATGGGCCATATCCACCATGAGATAGGCTCCCACCTCGTCGGCGATCCGGCGGAAAGCGGCGAAATCGATGACGCGCGGGTAGGCGCTGGCGCCGGCCACGATCATGCGCGGCCTGTGCTTCCGGGCCAGTTCGCGCACCTGGTCATAATCGATGGTCTCTGTCTCCGGCACCACCCCGTAGGAAATCACACGATACAGACTGCCGGAAAAGTTCACCGGGCTGCCGTGGGTGAGATGCCCGCCGTGGCTCAGATTCATGCCCAGAATGGTGTCGCCTGGTTTCAAAACGGAAAAATATACGGCCATGTTGGCCTGGGACCCGGAATGGGGCTGTACATTGGCGTGTTCCGCACCGAAGAGGCGGCAGGCCCGCTGGCGGGCCAGATCCTCCACCACGTCCACGTACTCGCAGCCCCCGTAATAGCGGTGACCCGGATAGCCCTCCGCGTATTTGTTGGTCAGCACCGTGGCCATGGCGGCGCGCACCGCAGGGCTCACGAAGTTCTCCGAGGCGATGAGCTCGATCTTGTGCACCTGCCGCCCCATCTCATCCCGGATGGCGGCGGCCAACTCCGGGTCCGCTGACTCCAGGATCCCCAGGGTCGCCGATTCCAACGCTGCAGCCACTGCCGCCTCCGGGCCGGCTGCCTGAATATCCGTCGTGGCCACGGGCATTCCCCTTTCTGCGGGCTGCGAATCCCGCTTTGCCGCTCTTCTGCCGCTCTCTTTCACTGCCCCAGGATCATGCGCAGGAAGTAGGCATGCACGCGCGGATCATCGGTCAGTTCCGGGTGAAACGCCGACGCCAGGAGCTTCCCCTGGCGGGCCATGACAATCTGCCCCCCGGGGCCCGGCAGCCGCGCCAACACTTCCACTCCCGGCCCCACCTCGCGGATGAACGGCGCCCGGATGAACACCGCCCGAAACGGCGCCCCACCGATGGCCGGAATCGGGATGTCGATCTCGAAGCTGTCCACCTGGCGGCCGAAGGCGTTGCGCTCCACGTCCATATCCATGAGGCCCAGGCGGGGCTGTGCGCTGCCGTGGATGCGCTGGGCCAGCAGGATCAGACCCGTGCAGGTCCCATACAGGGCCATGCCCTCCCGGACGCGCCGGCAGATGGCCTCATCCAGCCCGTAGCGCACCAGCAGCTTGCCCACGGTGGTGCTCTCGCCGCCAGGGATGATCAAGCCATCCAGGCCCTCCAGACCCTCCGGCGTCTTCACCGGCAGAGAGCGGGCCCCGACCCGGCCCATCATCTCCAGATGCTCCGAGACGTCGCCCTGCAGAGCCAACACACCCACCCGCAGGTCGGATGCACTTTTCTGATTCATATTACTCATCTGGTGTGTTTCCAACTCCACCCGGCCACGGACCAGGGAAGACCCCCGGCCCGTGGCCGGCAATTTGCTGCGGCTCGCCGCAGGCCCGCCGTGACCCCTTACCAACCGCGGCCCTGGATCTTCTCCTCCGGCTTCATGCCGCCCACATAGATCCCGCGCATGGCCTCGCCGATGCCCTTGGAGACCTCCGCCAGAAGTTTGGCGTCCTCATAGTGGGCCACCGCTTCCACAATGGCCTTGGCCCGTTTGGCCGGATCCTCGGATTTGAAGATCCCGGAGCCCACGAACACCCCATCGGCGCCCAGATACATCATCAACGCCGCATCGGCCGGGGTGGCGATACCGCCGGCGGCGAAATTCACCACCGGCAGCTTACCGGTATCGTGGACCTCTTTCACCAGGTCGTAAGGCGCCCCCATCTCCTTGGCTGCCGTCATGAGTTCCTCCACGGGCAGCGACTGCACCCGGCGGATATCGTCCATGACCGCCCGCATATGCCGCACGGCTTCCACCACGTCGCCGGTGCCGGCCTCACCCTTGGTGCGGATCATGGCAGCACCTTCGCCGATGCGCCGCAGGGCTTCGCCCAGGTTGCGGCACCCGCACACAAACGGGACCTTGAACGCGTGCTTGTTGATATGGTAGCTTTCGTCCGCCGGGGTCAGGACCTCGGATTCGTCGATGTAATCGACGCCCATGGCCTCCAGAATCATGGCCTCCACGAAATGGCCGATGCGGGCCTTGGCCATGACCGGGATCGTCACGGCGTTCATGATCTTCTCGATCACGGCCGGGTCTGCCATGCGAGCCACGCCGCCGGCTGCCCGGATGTCCGCGGGCACCCGCTCCAAAGCCATGACCGCCACGGCTCCGGCGTCTTCGGCGATCTTGGCCTGCTCAGGCGTGGTGACATCCATGATGACACCGCCTTTGAGCATTTCCGCCAAGCCCTTTTTTACCCGCCAAGTACCCTTGGCCGCCTCCAGGTCCATGCTGGAACTGCCGTACGCCACGCCGGCTGCCAGCCCTACCCTGGTTGCGCCTTCAGCCCCGGCCGCGGCGGCAGAGCCGGCCGCAGCGGCAGCTTCGTATTTCACGTTTTCCTCCACCATGGGAATCCGCTCCTCCCTCGTCGCACTGATCAGGCGTCTGACGCTGAACCGTGTCACACGTTGAACCGGAAGTTGATGATATCCCCATCCGCCACAACGTAGTCTTTGCCTTCCAGCCGCACTTTGCCCTGATCGCGGGCGCCGGCCATGTTGCCGGCGGCGGCGAAGTCGTCAAAAGCCACCACTTCGGCGCGGATGAAGCCCCGTTCGATGTCGGTGTGGATTTTGCCCGCCGCTTGCTTGGCCGGCGTGCCGGCACGGATGGTCCAGGCCTTCACCTCGTCCTCGCCAACGGTGAAAAAAGAGATCAAGCCCAGACGCTTGTACACCGCCCGGGCCAGGCGCGCCACGCCGGGCTCCTCCAACCCCAGCTCCGCCAGAAAAGGCACCCGCTCCTCGGGGGGCAGCTCGGCGATCTCCACTTCCATCTTAGCGCACACTTCCACCAGGGGAACCCCATGTTCCTCCGCCCATTTTTGCAGATCCGCCCGCTGTGGATAGTCGTGTTTCGACAGCTGCTCCTCGTCCAGATTGGCCACCAGCACCACCGGCTTTTCCGTCAAGAAGCCATAGGGACGGAGGGCATTTTTCTCTTCAGGGCCGAACTCCACGGCATGGAGGGGCTGGCCTGCTTCCAGGGCGGAGCGGCATTTCTCCAAAATGCCTTTCTCCTCCTGCTGGGCAGAGGTGACCTTCTTGGCGGTCCGGATGCGCTCCAGGCGCTTTTCCACCAGCTCCAGGTCGGCGAAAACCAGCTCCGTGTCCACCGTATCCAGGTCCCGCATGGGATCGAGGCTGCCCTCCACGTGAGGCACGTCGGAATCCTGAAACAGCCGCACCACGTGGACCAGAGCGTCCACCTGCCGGATATCGTTCAAAAACTGGTTGCCCACGCCGGCGCCGCTGGCCGCACCCCGCACCAGTCCGGCCACATCGGTGAACTCGATGCTGGCATAAATGGTGCGGCGTGGATGGTAAACGCTGGCCAGGTAATCGATGCGCCGGTCAGGAACTGTAGCGGTGCCGACGTTGCTTTCGGTGCGCCCGCTGAAAAACTGCGAGGTAGCAGTTTTGGCGCTGGTCAGAAGGTTGAAAAGCGTGGTTTTGCCCACCAGCGGCAAGCCGATGATGCCGATCTTCAATCCAAATCACCTGGTTCATTATAGCATAAGCGGCAGCGAATCAGAGTAAATGCCAAGGCTGCACATCCACCGCCACGCCCACCTCCAGGCGCCGCGCCAAGTCCGTGGTGACCCGCAGGGCTCCGGCAGTGGCTTGGCGCAGAACCGCCAGGGAAGAGCCGGCCAATACCAGCTGCACCCGGAAGAGCCCCCGCAGGCGCACCAGCGGCGCCGGTGCAGGGCCCAGGACCTCCAGGCGGGGGCTGCCTCTCAGAACGCCGGCGAAAGCCCGGGCCACGTCCCAGGCGCGCTGCTCGTCGGCCCCGGTAAAACGGCAAAGGATGAGCTCTCGGAAAGGAGGATACCCCAACCGGCGCCGGATGGCCAGTTCCTCGGCATAAAACCCCTCGTAATCCTGGGCCGCCGCCCGCACGATGCTGAAATGTTCAGGATGATAGGTTTGGATGTAGACCTCCCCCGGGCGGTCGCCCCGGCCGGCCCTGCCTGCCACCTGGGTGAGCAGCTCGAAGGTCCGTTCCGCGGCGCGGAAGTCCGGCAGAAACAACGGCGTATCGGCGTTCAGGACTCCCACTAGCGTAACGCCGGGAAAATCGAACCCCTTGGCCACCATCTGGGTGCCGATGAGCAGGTTGGCCTCGCCCCGGCGAAAGGCCTGCCAGAGCCGGACATGTTCCTCGTGGCGCCGGGCGGTGTCCAGATCCATCCGCAGGATGCGTGCTTCCGGAAACAACGCCCTCGCCGCGTCCTCCACCTTCTCGGTGCCGCTGCCCATGACCCGGATGTCCGGGCTGTGGCATTCCGGACATCCGTCCGGGAAGGGGGCGGCGTAGTCACAGTAGTGGCAGCGCAGCTCCCGGGCGCGGGCATGATACGTCAGCGAGACCTCGCAATGCGGGCACTGCCACACGTGGCCGCAGGCGGGGCAAAACGCCACGCGGGCATATCCGCGGCGGTTGAGAAAAAGGATCACCTGCTCACCGCGGGCCAACGCCGCATGGATGGCCGCAGCCAGTGGAGGGCTGAAAAGCCCGGGGGCTTCCGGTCCAGGCGGCCCGGAATCCACGGACTGGCGGCGCCCCCCGGGTTGGCGGCGCATGTCCACCACATGCACCCGCGGCAGCGGCCGGCCGTGGATGCGCTCCGGCAGGCGGCAAACCACCAGGCGGCCCACTTCCCGCCGGTACATGGTCTCCACCAGCGGGGTGGCGCTGCCCAAAACCAGTGCTGCGCCGGTTTGCCGCGCACGCCATGCCGCCACCTCGTGGGCGCGGTAGCGCAGATTGTCCTCCTGTTTGTAGCTGGTCTCCTGCTCTTCGTCGATGATGATGAGACCCAGCTGCTGCACAGGGCTGAAGACCGCTGAACGGGTGCCTACCACTACCCGGGCTAGGCCACGCCGCACCCGTTCCCATTCGTCGAAACGCTCCCCGCCCGACAGGCCGCTGTGAAGCACAGCCACCTGGGCCCCGAAGCGGCGGGTGATGACCTCCATCATCTGGGGCGTCAGCGAGATCTCGGGCACCAGCAAAATGGAACCCAATCCTGCCTGCAACGCCGCCTCGATGGCCCTGAGATAGACCTCGGTCTTCCCGCTGCCGGTGACGCCGTAAAGTAGAAAAGGCACCCACGGCCCAGAGGGCGTAGGCCGCGGCCGCCCCGGCACGGTCGCCGGCAGGCGGGACACAATGGCGGCCAAGGCTTCCTCCTGGGCTGGCGTGAGCGTGAGGCTCCCGCCGCTCCCGTTCTCCGCGGCAGCTGCGCCTTCCTCGGCTGCCAGGCCCGCCGTGCCGGTGGGCTCCTGGCTCCTGGCAGCCCCGGGCAGGGCGCCGGACCCTGAGACGCCCAGGCGGCGCTCCAGAGGCACCCGCTCCAGACGGCGGCTGTGCCGGGTCAAGATTCCCCGCTGCCACAGTGTCCGCACCGTTGCCGGGCTGGCATGGGCGCTGCGGCACAATTCCGCTGCCTCCAGCCCCTCCGGCACCGGGGCCAGAATTTCCACCACCCGCCGCTGGGCTGCAGCCCGGGGCGGGATCTGCTCCAAAGCCCTTGGCGCCGCCAGGGCCAGGGCGTAGACCTCCACCGTTCTGGCCTGCACCCGCGGCGCCTGCCAACGGCCGGCCTCCTGCAGCAGGCCGGCGTCCACCAGGCTACGGAGCAAGACCGCCGTCTGGGCGCCGAACTGCCGCTTCAACTCCGCCAGAGGCGCAGGCCTTCCTTCCCGGGCCTGGAACTGCTGGACGAAAAAAAGCAGCTCCCGCTGCTTGCGCCCCAACATCGGCTGTGCCTTGTCCCCTGCCGGTACCGGCTCATATGCTGGCTGATACACCCGCTCCAGACCCGGGGGCAACACGGTGCGGATGGCCTCCGCCACCGGCGCCAGGTAATAGGCTGCCAGCCATTCCACCAGCTGCCGCAGGTGCGCATCCAGCAGAGGCTCCCGGTCCACCACGGCCAGGATCTCCCGCAGGCGCCCGGCCCCGCCGCCGCTTGCCGGGCCACCCCGATCCAGCTGCGGCTCGGCGGCTCGCACCTTCCAGGCCATGCCCGTGAGACGCCGGGAGCCGAACGGAACCAGCACGCGACAGCCAGGCTGCACCTCCTGGGCCAGGCTGGCGGGCACGCCATATGTAAAGGCCTGGTCCAGCTGCCGGTCCCGCACGGGAACGAACACATCGGCCAGAAGCAAAACTCCACCCCCGCAGCTTGGAGCTGCACAACCAAGCTCAGCTGCGGCCCTGCCGGAACTGGCTAAGCCGGTTCCAAAGGCGACGGGCCACTTCATCCTTCCGCAGCAAAGGCCACGATTCCACCTGCCCTCCGGCCCACACCAGATGCACCTGGTTCGTATCTGTGCCGAAGCCGGAACCCGCTGCGGTGACATCGTTGGCCACCACCAGGTCCACGCCTTTGCGCTGCAGCTTGTCCCGGGCCAGCTCGATCAGATTGCGGGAACCCGTCTCCGCCGCAAATCCCACCAAAATAGGGCCGCCCTGCCCGCCCCGCTGGCGCCGGCGTTCTCCGGCCATGGCCAGGATATCCGGGGTGCGCACCAGGCGCAGCTCCAGCGTTTCGGTTCCTTCCTGTTTCTTGATCTTCTCCGGCTGAACCGTGGCTGGGCGGAAATCCGCCACTGCCGCCGCAGCCACGAACACGTCGCAGGAATCCAGGCGCTGAGCCACGGCATCCGCCATCTCCTGGGCGGTCTGCACAGCCACCACCTCCACACCGACAGGGGGCTGCAGAGCCACAGGGCCCGAAACCAAAGTCACCTGCGCACCCCGGGCGGAGGCGGCGGCAGCGATGGCATAGCCCATTTTCCCCGACGAGCGGTTGGAAAGAAACCGTACCGGATCCAATGGCTCCTGCGTGGGACCGGCCGTGACGAGCACCCGCCATCCGGCCAGGCTGGCGTCGCCTGCAGCCGGCGGTACGGATGCGGTGCCAGCGGTTCCGGTACCGGCCTTCCGTGCGGCCCCTTCCTCCAGACCCAGCAGGTGCAGCGCCGCGGCCAGGATCTCCTCCACGGGGGCCAGGCGCCCCGCCCCCACTTCGCCGCAAGCCAGGACGCCCTCCGCCGGTCCCACGATCAGCACGCCGCGCTGCCGCAGCTTGGCCAGATTCTCCTGGACCACGGGCTTTTCCCACATCTTGGTGTTCATGGCCGGGGCCAGCAAAACCGGAGCCTCCACCGCCAGGGCCGTAGTGGTCAGCGCGTCATCAGCGATGCCGGCCGCCATCTTGCCGATCACATTGGCCGTGGCCGGCGCGATAAGCAACAAATCGGCCATGCGGGCCAAGGCGATGTGTGCGATGGGGAGGCCTGGGTTCTCGGCGAACATGTCCACCACCACCGGCTGGCCAGTGAGTTCGCGAAAGGTGGCAGGACACACGAATCGTGCGGCGTGCTCGGTCATGATCACGTGGACCTGCACGCCCCGCTGGGTGAGCTTACTGGCCAGATCGCAGGCCTTGTAGGCCGCGATGCCTCCCGTAACGCCCAAAACCACATGCTTTTGGGCCGTGCCGCTCATCTCCAGGCCCCCATTCTCTCCGCCCAAACCGCCTTCCTGCCTATTTCACGCCGGAGTCCGGCCGGGTAACCTCCAGCTTGCCGGCAGCGATCTCCTCCAGCGCCAGGGTCACCGGCTGCGTACTGTGCGATTCCACCATGGCCGGCGCGCCGTTCATGATCTGCCGGGCCCGTTTGGCTGCAGCCACAGCCAGGGCATATTTACTGTCCATACGAGCCAACAGCGTTTCGATGGGAATGTTGATCATGTAACCCCCCCGATGTTGCTCATGGAATCACTTCGTTGCATCTTCCTTGCCAGGGTGCTCCTTTTCCCGGAAGCAACGGGCGAAATACTGGCGCCAGTGGGTCCGGGCCACCCGGCTGCGCTCCGCCACGAGGATGCTGTGCAGGCGGGCGGCGGCCCGGCGAACATCGTCATTGATGATCACATACGTGTAATCCTCGATACACCAAATCTCCTGCCTCGCCGCCTTCATCCTCTGCACGATCGCCTGTTCGGAGTCCTTCCCACGCTTGTGGATGCGTTCCTCCAGGGCCCGCCAGGAAGGCGGAAGCAAGAAGACGAAGACCTCGCCGGGCATCTTGGCCTTTACCTGTCGGGCGCCCTGGATGTCGATGTCCATCACCACATCCTGACCGGCCTCCAGGCAGGATTCGACATACGCCCGCGGCGTGCCATACAGGTGCCCGTAGACCTCCGCCCACTCCAACAATTCGCCCCTCTCAATCTTAGCCTGGAATTCCTGCGGTGCCAAGAAAAAATAATCCACACCGTCCCGTTCGCCGGGCCTGGCCGGCCGCGTGGTGGCTGATATGGAATAACGCAGATCCGGGCAGCGCCGGCGCAGCAAATTGATCACGGTATTCTTGCCTACGCCCGACGGCCCGGAGACCACCAACAAAAAGCCCCTGCGAGGGAGCACCAGCCGGCGGCGCTGGGACGCCCGCCCTGTGCCGCCGCTTCCTTCCGCACCGCCTGCCTTTTCCGCCTGTTCGCCTGATTCGCCTGGTTGGTTCCTGGCTTCCGAATCCATTCCATAACCGCCTGCCATGACGCCGCCTAATCTGCCTCCTGGCCGGCCTGCTGAGCCGCCAGACGATGGGCCACGGTCTCGGGCTGCACCGCCGCCAGGATGACATGGTCACTATCGGTGATCACCACAGCCCGCGTCCTCCGGCCGTAGGTGGCATCAATCAATCTGCCGGCATCGCGCGCTTCCTGCATGATTCTCTTGATGGGGGCCGATTCGGGGCCTACGATGGCCACGATCCGGTTTGCAGCCACGATGTTCCCGAATCCGATGTTCACCAGCCGGATTTCCATCCCCGCGTCCCCCTAGCTCATCCCAGCTTCTCGAGGAGAGCCTGCCGCTGGCGCTTGCCAAGGCCTTTGACGCGCCGGTTCTCGTCAATCCCGATCTCTGTCATGACCCGCTGCGCAGTGACAGGGCCCAGATGCGGCAAGGATTGCAACAGATAGCGTACCCGCATCTGGCCGATGGCGTCGTCTTCTGTGCTGGCCAGGATCTCCTGCAAGGTCAAGCGGCCCTCCTTCAGCTGGCGGCGAAGAACGGCCCGCCGGTGGCGGGCCTCCTTGGCCTTCTCCAGCCCGTGCCGGCGGATCTCCGGAGTCAGTCCGGATGATGGCACTCCCCTCACCTCCCTTGTGCTGATTCCCCCACGCAGCCCCCGGCCTCCATTCCGGGGCTCCCACCCTGCCCGCTGAATGCCTTATTCCAGGTTTTGCACCTGCTCCCGCATCTTTTCCAGCTCCGCCTTGATCCAAACCACGTGCTGGGAAATGGCCAGATCATTGGCCTTAGCGCCCACCGTGTTGATTTCGCGGTTCATTTCCTGCAGCAGAAAATCCAGCTTGCGCCCCACAGCCCCCTTGCCCTCCGCCGCGGGTTGGGACAGAGCCTGGGAGAACTGGTCCAGATGGCTCTTCAGGCGCACCACTTCTTCGGTGATATTGCTGCGGTCAGCGAAAATCGCCACTTCTGCGGCGAGGCGCTGCGGATCCACCAGGCTGCCGGACTCACCCAAGAGCTCACGGACTCTCTGTTGCAGCCGGTCGCGATAGTGCTCCACCACCCGGGGAGCCTGGGCCTCCACCTGGTCCACCCAGGTCCGGACTTGCGCAGCCCGTTGCCGCAGATCCGCCGCCAGCTTGTCCCCCTCCCGGGCGCGCATCTCCTGCATCTGTTGCAGAGCCTGCCGGACAACCTGCTCCACAGAGGGCCCCACCATATCCGGGTCGAACGAAGGCTCCGCCACGGCCAGCACGTCCGGCAGCTGGACCAGCAGGGGCAGGTCCACCGCCGGCGGCAGGCCCAGCTCCTGGGCCAGAGATCGCAAGGAATCTGCGTACTGGCGGGCCAACGACGTATTGACCTGGACGGCGACGGCATGCTCCGCCGTGGGGTCCAGAACGATCTGCATCTCCACCCGGCCCCGGGTTACATATTCAGCCACGAGGCCGCGGATGCGTTCTTCCAGCAGGCTGAGGGAGCGGGGCAGGCGGAGGTTGATATCACTGTAGCGATGGTTCACCGCATGGACTTCCACCCGGATCCGCCCGGCAGGAGTCTCCCCTTCGCCCCTGCCGAAGCCGGTCATGCTATAGGGCACGGACATGCCACCTTTTCCTGGCCTGGCGCCTTTCCCGGCCCCCGCGCCTTCCCTGAGCGGTCACGCTCATCCTGCGTGCTTTCCTGGCACGGCTCGCTGCCGCGGGCTGGCGCGATTCTAACCGTTATTCTCGCTGGAGACAGGGTTTTCCTGCTTCCACCTCCAGCCGCCGCCGGGGCCGGCTGGCAGAGCCTTATGAGCTCCCCATCTCAGGGCTGTGTGCACAAGCCGCCCCGCTTCAGTAAGTAAACCTGCGGCCAGCGTCGAGGCCGCCACCAGCAGCCAATGGTCCCGGTTCAAGGAAACCGTATCAAACACCGGGCGCAGGGGCTCGGCATAAAGCACTACCAGCTGCATGGCTACGGAGATGAGGATGGCGCCCAGCAATCTAGGGTTGCTCACTAGACTGCGCCATTTTAGCGCCAAAGATTCTTCGCGGCAGCGAAACACGAACACCAGCTGGGCCAACACCAAGGTGGTGAAGGCGATGGTGCGCGCCGCAGGCAGGTCGTGCCAGAGGGTGAAAGCGGCAATGAAGGCAGCTAACGCACTGAAGCCCATGACTGCCCCCTGGATCAGGATGCTGACCAGCATGCCGCGGGCGAAGATGCCCTCCCGCGGCGGGCGGGGCGGGCGACGCATGACGTCCCCTGCCGGCGGGTCCAGGCTCAAGGCGATGGCTGGCAACCCGTCCGTCACCAGGTTCATCCACAGAAGCTGCAGGGCCAGCATGGGCGAGGGCAGGGCCCAGATGCTGGCGAAGAGCATCGTGAGGACTTCGCCCACGTTGCACGACAGGAGGTAGCGGATGGATTTGCGGATGTTGTCATAGGTGGTGCGCCCCTCCTCCACCGCTGCCACGATGGTGGCATAGTTGTCGTCCATAAGGACCATGTCCGCCGCCTCTTTGGCCACGTCGGTGCCGCTGATCCCCATGGCTACGCCGATGCTGGCTTCCTTGATGGCCGGCGCGTCATTGACCCCGTCGCCGGTCATCGCGACCACTTCGCCGCGCTGCTTCAAAAGGCGCACCAAGCGCAACTTGTGCTCAGGCGAGACGCGGGCGCATACCCGCAGGCGGTCCAGACGAAGAAGCAGCGCTTCATCGCTAAGGCGATCCAGGTCTGCGCCGCTCATGGCCTGGCCCGAAACGGAGAAACCCTCCTCCAACAGTCCCAGTTCCCGGGCCACCGAGAGGGCGGTCTGCAGGTGGTCCCCTGTGAGCATCAGGGTGCGGATCCCGGCGTGGGCTGCCACCTGGATCGCCTCCCGCACTTCCGGCCGGGGCGGATCATACAGGCCCACCACGCCCACCAGCACCAAGTCCCGCTCCCACGCCTCGGCGGAAGTCCGACCGTCGCGGGGCGAAGCCAACGAGGCCGGCCCCTGGCAGGACGGGCCGGCAACGGCACCGCTACGGTCCTTGCCATCTGCACCCGGCGGCAACGGCGGCACGGTGCTGCGGCGGTAGGCCACGGCCAACACCCGCAGGGCGCGGCGGGTCATGTCCTCCACCACCTGCTCCACCCCGGCCCGGACCGATGCATCCAAGATCTGCTCCCGCCCGTGGTACAGATAGCTCCGGCAGAGGGGAAGCAGAAGCTCTGCCGCCCCTTTCACCGCCAGCAGGCCCGTGGGCCCGGTAGGGGGCGCCGCCGCCGGTCGCGCAGCGCTGCGCCAATGATAGGTGGACATCCGTTTTCGCCGGGAATCGAAGGCAAATTCTGCCGCCCGGGGCCACTCTTCTTCCAGATCGTCCCGGTAGATCCCCGCCTTGGCCGCCGCGACCAGCAAGGCGATCTCCGTAGGATCCCCCACCGGCGCCGCCACCCGGGCACCCCCTGTCTGGGATCTGCGGTTGCCAGCGACGGCCTGGGACCCGCCCGCCCCCGCCCGCCTGGCCAGAGGCAAACCCGGCCAGGGGGTGCGGGATCCCTCCCGGTCCCTACGCCCCCCGCTGTGCGCCCCGCCCCTCTTGCCCGCTGCCCCACCGCTCGTGGGCAGCGGCAAAACGGCATTGTTACAGAGGGCCCCCACCTCCAAGAGCCGCCGCAGGTCGCCCTCGTCATAGGGCGCCAAGGGCCTGCCGCCGCAGGTGAACTCGCCCTGGATCTGCCACCCACGGCCGCTGACGTCGATGCGCCGGCCGCTGCCCACCAGATGGATCTCCGTGACCGTCATGGCGTTTTGGGTCAGTGTGCCGGTCTTGTCCGAACAAATGAATGTGGTGCTCCCCAGCGTTTCCACCGCCGGCAGTTTACGCACCACGGCCCGGCGGCGGCTCATGCGCTGCACACCCAGGGCCAGGGCGATGGTGACAATAGCCGGAAGACCCTCCGGGATCGCGGCCACGGCCAAGCTCACCGAGGTTAGAAAGGTGCTGCGGAACGGCTCGCCGTGATCGATGCCCAAAAACAGCACAGCCAGGCACACCAGGCCGAAGAAGGCCACGATGTAGCGAGCTAAATGCTCCAGGCGGGCCTGCAGGGGGGTCTGCCCGCCGCGCACACTGGCCAGGAGATCGGCAATCTGCCCGATCTCGGTATGTAGGCCTGTGCCAGCCACCACACCGCGGGCCCGCCCCTGCGTCACCGTGGTGCTCATGAACGCCATGTTGCGCCGCTCGGCCACTGGCACTCTTTCGGCCGGCAACGGATCCGTGTGTTTCGCCACGGGCACCGACTCACCGGTGAAGGCCGATTCCTCCACCGCCAGCTCCTGGGTCCAGATGAGCCTCAGATCCGCCGGCACCCGGTATCCCGGCTCCAACAACACCAGATCGCCGGGCACCAGCTCGGAGGCAGGAATACGCTGGGTCAGGCCGCCCCGCACCACCGTGGCTTGGGGAGCCGCCATCTCCTGCAAAGCAGCCAAAGCCCGTTCAGCGCGGTACTCCTGGATGAAGCCAATGATCCCGTTCAGCAGCACGATTCCCGTGATGGTCAAGGCGTCCACGACTTCGCCCATGAGGGCCGAGACCGCGGTGGCACCCAGCAGAACCAGCACCATGAAGTCCACAAACTGTAACAAAAAAAGGCGCCACAGGGGTTCCCCCCGGCGCGTGGGCAGCTGGTTGGGGCCATATTGGCGGCGCCTCTTGGCTGCCTCTGCGGCAGACAGCCCCAGGTCGGGATCCGTGTCCAGGCGGGCCAGGACCTCCTCCCTGGACATCTGATGCCACTGCCCCGGCTGCGGCAACGGCGGCTGCTGGGCCATGGCTGCCTCCCCCAAACGAACGGCTTCCGGAAGCCCGGTCTGCCGCTCCCTGCGCCGCCGGCGGACGGCGGCTGGGAACGCCCGGAGCTTCCGGACCGGGATGACTGTACATCCTATGCCTGTGGGAGGCGGCCTATGAGCTTTCAGCGCCCCCGCAGCCGGTTGAGCCCCTGTTTCGCCTCCGCCAGGCCGGGGTCGGCCTGGAGCGCCTGCTGATAAGCGAAGATGGCATCCTGCTTGCGCCCCATGTCCTCGTAGACGCGGCCCAATTCCAGGTAGGCGTCGGCATCACCGGGGTCATACTCCAGGGCTTTCCGCAGGGCAGCCAGGGCCTCGTCCCGCTGCGCCAAAAGGCGCTTGATGCGTCCTTTCTCCACCAACGCCGCAGGAAACTCGGGGTTGGCGTCCAAAGCGTCCTGAATGGCTTTGTCCGCCCCTTTGAGATCGCCACGGGCGGTCAGCACACGGGCCAGCTCACAGGAGGCGTGGGCCAGTTTGGGGTCGGCCTGCAAAGCCTGGCGATACAGCTGGACAGCCTGATCGGACCGTCCGGCCAGGCGATAAAAGTCGCCCAGGAGCACCATTAAAGCCACCCGCTCCGCGTGGGAGGCGGCCGGCGTGGTTCGGACCGGCGAGGAAGCGCCCGGGCCCGCGGCGCGGGCTTCCTGGAGGGTGGTTGCCAGGGTCTCGGCGGCGCCCTCCGGGTTACCGGCCTTGGCAAACTGCAGGATCGCCAGGGCCAAGCCGGCCTCGCCGTTGGCGCGGTGGGAACCCCATAGGCTGGTCAGGGTTTCGATGGCGGCGTCCACCTGCCCGTATTCGGCCCGCAAAAAGGAAAACGAGATGATGCGATCCTGGTCTGCGTCATCCAGAGACGGGTTCTGGGCGCCCGCGCGCAGCACCCATAACCCCGCCACCAGGGCGCAGATTGCCAGGGCCATGGCCACCCACAACACCGGCCTGAGGACACGCCGGCGAAAAAGCTCCCTGCCGGGTGAATCAAACCGCGGATTCGTCAAAAACGTCACCGACTTTCCGGAAGGGTACCGGCTCACCGGAGATGTTGGGATCTTCCACAGCCGGCGCCGAAATCCTCCCGCACGCATCCCCCACCCGCACCCGCCGGCCAGGCGTCGCGCCGGCCGCCCAGGCGTTCTGGCCACGGGCCCCGCCAGGAGGTATAATAGGACGAGATTTGCGGGGAGACATCCTTCTGGCCCGATTGTAGAGAACCCGATTTTCAGGGAATCCGTTTCTGACTTTTCAAGGAATCCGCTTCTAAGGAGTCCGTTTGGCATGGAATTGGACCCGATGGTCATCGCGGCGGTGGCGCAGGAGGCTCAGGCAGTGCTGCGTGGGGGACGCATTCTGCGGGTTTGGCAGCCGGATGCTTGGGAGGTGGCCTTGGAGATCCGCCTGCCCCGGGACACGCGGTTCTGGGTGGTGTCCACGCACCCGGTCCTGGGGCGGGTGGCGGTGGCGGCCCACTGGGACCGGGAGAACCCGCGCGTGCCGCCCCTTTTTTGCCAGACGTTGCGCAAGCATCTGGAGGGCGGCCGGGTCCTCGGATGCCGCGCCGCGGCCTGGCAGCGGGTGGTGGAGCTGGAGGTGGAAGCTCTGGACCCGGAGGGCCGGCGGGTGGTGCGGCGGCTGGTGGCGGAGCTGTTCGGCCGCCGGGGCAACCTGGCTTTGCTGGACGCGGAGGCGGGGACCATCATCGACGCGCTGCACCGGGTGGAAGCGGAGACGCGCAGTCTGCTGCCCGGCGAACCATACAGGTTGCCGGCGACGGCGGGGTTCCTGGCTTCCGGAGAACCCACACGGGAGCAGCTGGCCGCCTTTCTCATTGCGTCTCCGCCGCAGCCGTCTGATTCCCGGGCCCCCGAACAATGGCTGCGGCGTCTTTTCCCGACGTTTCTTTCCCCCGCCCTCGCCTGCGAGCTGGCGTTCCGGGCGGGGTTGGACCGCTCGGCGCAGGAGGCGATGCGCGGCGAGGGTGCCCAGCCGGAGGGCGGGCCCGGGGATGCGGATCTTCCGGACCGGCTGCTGGCCGCGTGGCGGGATCTGACGGCCCCCTTGCGCGGGGAGCGTCCCTTTGCCCCGCGGCTGCTGTTGGCGCTGCCCCAGGGGTCCCTCCCCCAGGGTTCCCGCCCTGCGGCAGAGGCGCCTCCCGCCTCAGGGACGGCGCCCGGGGCGCCTACGGTACCAGCGACGCCAGCGGCGTCCGGCCGGCCCGCCACGTCCCCGCCACGTGACGCATCTCCGGCCGCTGCGGCCGTGGGCCTGGCGGCGGTGGAGATGCAGTCGCTGCCTGCGGAATGCCAGCTGCCCTTTCCCACCATGAGCCAGGCGGTCCTGGCCTATTTCGCGCCGCGCCAGGAAGCGCAGGAGCGGGAAGACCTGCGCCGACGGCTTCAGCAGATTGTGCGAGCGGCCCTGAGCCGGGTGCGCCGCAGGCTGGAGGCCCAGACCGCGGAGCTCTCCCGGGCTCAGCAGGCCGACCGATGGCGGCTGGCAGGTGAAACCTTGACTGCCAACCTGTGGCGTCTGGGCAATGGCGAGGCAGCCCGGCACCGCACAGAAATCACCCTGCCTGCGCCGGACGGCAGCGGCACTCCCGTGACCATCCAGCTGGACCCCAGCCTGAGCCTGGCTGACAATGCCCGTCATTTCTTCAATCGC
Organism: Bacillota bacterium; assembly: GCA_014896355.1. Classification (GTDB taxonomy): domain Bacteria; phylum Bacillota; class UBA5301; order Bu52; family Bu52; genus Bu52. The sequence continues at coordinate 8,842 of JADBKO010000038.1, read as the reverse complement.
TACCGCAAAGAACAAAGGGCCCTGCAGGTCAAGGCGGCCCAGGTGGAAAAAACCCGCGAAGAGCTGGCCTACCTGGAGCAGTTGGAAGAGAGCATTGAAGAGGCCGAGACCTGCCAGGACCTGAAGGCCATCGAGGTGGAACTGGAACGCGAGGGGGTGGCGGGGTACCGCGGCACCGGGGCGGCGCCGCACGCCGGGCAGGCGGACAGGAATAAGGGCGCTGGCAGGGGTGGAGGCGGAACCAAAGGTGTTTCCCCTGCCGCCCGCCGCAACGCCTGGCGGCAGGAAGGCCCTCTCCCGCCCCTCCGCTACGTGACCAGGGACGGCCTGGAGGTGCTGGTGGGCCGCAACAACCACCAAAACGATTGGCTGACGCTGCGCCACGCCCGGCCCGAGGACCTGTGGCTTCATACTCAAAAGATCCCCGGCGCCCATGTGATCCTGCACTGCCCACCGGGCGGGCTGGAAGCAGTGCCCGAGACCAGCCTCTACCAGGCTGCCATGGTGGCGGCCTATCATAGCCGCGCCCGCTTCTCCAGCCACGTTCCCGTGGATATGACTGCCCGCAAACATGTGCGCAAACCCCCGGGAGCACGGCCCGGAATGGTCATTTACGATTCCCAGCGAACCCTTTATGTCACGCCTGACGAGAGCCTGGTACTCTCCCTGCGCCAAGCGGCAGACAGGCCCGAACCTCCTGCCGCGCCATAATCCCTGTCATGCCATAATGTGGTATGATGGAATATCATCCGGCAATGTTGGGGCGGAAAACCTCGCGGGGGGCCTTCACATGGAGCACCTGACACTGGCCACGGATCTATATGAACTGACCATGATGTACGGCTATTTCAAGGCCGGGCGCGCAGACAAGTCGGCGGTCTTCGATATGTTCTACCGCGAAAACCCCTGCCAGGGGGGATATGCTATCGCCGCCGGCCTGGAGCAGGCCATTGAATACATCAGCAACCTGCAATTCTCCGACGAGGATCTCCGTTATCTGCGCTCTCTGAAATTCTTTGATGCAGAGTTTCTGGACTACCTCAAAGGCCTGCGCTTCACGGGGGATGTCTGGGCCATCCCCGAAGGCACGGTGGTCTTTCCGTACGAGCCCCTGGTGCGGGTGCAGGCGCCCCTGGCCCAGGCCCAGCTGCTGGAGACGGCGCTGCTCAGCATCATCAACCACCAGACCCTCATTGCCACCAAAGCGTCCCGTGTGGCCCATGCCGCCGAGGGGCAGCCGGTGATGGAATTCGGCTTGCGCCGCGCCCAGGGGCCCGATTCCGGCTTGTACGGTGCCCGCGCCGCCATCATCGGCGGATGTGCAGCAACCTCCAACGTTCTGGCCGGCCAGCGTTTTGGTGTTCCTGTAGCCGGAACGCACGCCCATTCCTGGATCATGAGCTTTCCCAGCGAGCTGGAGGCCTTCCGCGCCTATGCCCGCCTGTATCCGCAGAACTGCGTACTCCTGGTGGATACCTATGACGCGCTGCGCAGCGGCATTCCCAACGCGATCACCGTGGCCCGGGAAATGCGCGCAGCCGGCCACGAGCTGGCCGGGATCCGCTTCGACAGCGGCGATCTGGCCTATCTCTCGAAAAAGGCCCGCCAGATGCTGGATGAGGCAGGTTTCCCGCAAGTCAAGATCGTGGCCTCCGGGGATCTGGATGAGCTGCTCATCCGCGATCTGAGGGCGCAGGGGGCAAAAATCGACTCCTGGGGCGTAGGGACCCGCCTGATCGTCTCTGCAGATTGCCCCTCCTTGGGCGGCGTGTACAAGCTGTGCGCCGAGGAAGACGGCGGCGGCATGGTTCCCAAGATCAAGGTCACCGAAAACCCTGCCAAGATCACGAATCCCGGCATCAAGAAAGTCGTGCGCCTGGTGGACAAGCGCAACGGAATGGCTTTGGCCGATCTCATCATGCTGGAGCACGAGACGATCGACCCCAGCCAGCCTCTGACCATCTTCGATCCGGTGAACACCTGGAAACGCAAGACGCTCACCAACTACGAGGTTCACGAGTTGCTACAACCGGTGTTCCGTCATGGCGAACGCGTGTATCAGGGGCCGGACAGCGTCTTGGCCATTCAAGCCTATGCCCAAAAGAGCCTGTCGCAGTTCTGGCCCGAGTACAGGCGGCTCATCCACCCTCAGACCTACATTGTGGACCTATCCTATGAGCTGTGGAATCTGAAACGCAAACTCATCGAGGAGTTTCATCCCTCGGGCAATGGGACTGCGGGAGCGGAGGGAGGGGTTCCCCCAGCCGGCGTGCCCCTCCAAGGCGGTGCGCCTTCCTGACAGTCCGTCCTCCAATGAGGCATACACCGTAGGCAGGACACAATGTGGCGAGGCGATCGGCGAATCAGGGAAGCAGTAAGGAGCGCAAGGCGTACGCTACGGCGGCCCACCTGCCCCGGAAGGCTTCCTCGATCCACCGCTTCCGAAGCCCTTGGAGGTGCGCCCTGTTGTTCTCTGCGGCTACCACGCCACTGGGGGCCGCCTCCCGCAACCCCGCTGTAAGCTCCGCGGCCGCTTTGTGTTCTTCGAGTGTTTTCGGCCCAGGCGCCTCGCGGTCGATCGTATGGTCGTTGTTGAGAATGTTGATGAAGGTCTCTACCACGCGGGGATCGAACTGCGTCCCGGCGTTGCGGCGCAACTCTCCAATGGCCGACTGCTTATCCAGCGGAGTGCGATACGGGCGCTGGCCGGTCATGGCATCCCAAGCATCTGCCACAGCCACAATGCGGGCCTCCAGGGGGATCTTATCCCCCGCGAGCCCTTCGGGGTACCCGGACCCGTCGTAGTGCTCATGATGGTAGAGGACGATGTTCCGGATCATAGGGCCGTAGCGCTGGTCCGAAAACAGATCCTGCAGGAACTGTGCACCCCGCGTCGGATGCGTACGCATGACCTCGTACTGCTCCGGGGTCAACTTGCTGGTGCTGAGGAGGATGGAGTCCGTAATCTCCAATTTTCCGATGTCGTGCAGGTAACAGGCCTCGTCGAAGATGTGGAGTTTTAGCCGGGAGTAGCCATACTGCCGCGCCAGTTTGCGGCTGAAGTATGCCACCCGCTCCAGATGGAGCATCAGCAAAGGGTCCTTGGCGTGGGCGGCCCGGAGGAGGGCCTTCACGAGGTTCAGGCGATAGGTGACGTCTAGATGGCCCGATAAGACCCACGAATGAATCGCGGTAAGTGTGACATACCCGGCCAGGACGCCCCACACGCCGAAGTAGCCATAAAGGTAATAGAACAGCGCTGCAAATGCAGTCGAGGGGATAAAAGTCCTCACGAGCTCCAGGACATGAGCCGCGTAATTGATATCTCTACGATTGGCGTAGCTCTTTGCTATGGCCGCAGGAAGCCACACCCCCACATTGACGACCATATAGGTGGCGCTCGCCAACGGGAATACTGCCGTCATCGGCAGGTACGCCGGCGCGTACTGGAGAGTTAGGGCCGCCAACCCAGCGGAAAGAACAAAGGCGCCACGATTACGGGCAAAATACATGAGCGGGTAAGAAAACTCTTCCCGCCGGATGCTCCCCAGGCCCGTCAGTACGGCCGACCAGAAAGGGCCCAGATGGGCGGCAATGGGGCAGACCAGCGGAAACATCAGCGAAAAAACCCCTGACGTGGAGGAGACCCCCGTAGCGCTGTCATGGAGAAGCAAAACAAGAAAGATCAACGCGTCGACAAGAGTACCGGGGGCAGGAACACTTATACCACGCGCCGCGGCCCAAAGGAGATAGCCCAGACCAACGAGTCCGGTTCCCCACAGTGCCAACGCCAACACCCTCGCACGCATCGAACCTCGCCCCCGTGAAAGGAATCCGCCCGACCGCCGATTACCCTCTATACGATCAGTTCCCCATGAGCCAAGCACTGTCCGCCAGAGCCTGGCTGGCGAAGCTCAACACGACCGCGAGGGTCAGCAGGATCGCCCACATCTTCTTCATCGGTATCCCTCCCCCATTCCTAAACAGTGTAAAAACCGCAAATGAATGGGTTCGGTCCGATTCGGTCAGCAGGCCTTCGGTTCAGTTCAGCAGCCGGGCGGAAAGAAAGCACGAGTTAACCGTGGCCAGTCACGCGAACCGCAAAGCCCGTGGTTATCTTGTCAATATAGAAGCCCCGCTGGTCACACGCGCAGCAAGCGCCTTCCTGGCCGCTTTCCAGCGGCCCCGCGCTGGCTAGGCCTGACTTACCTTACGGTTCAAAGCGTCCAGGCAGGCCCGGACGACGCTCAGCACCAGCTCACCTCGCTCCTCCGCAACCCCTAGAAGCTCGAAGGATTCATGGCTGGGCAACGTGAGAGCCAGCTTGAGGATCACAACCCTGGGCTGTTCCAAGGTGGGGGACGTCTCCGCCAGGTAGGTGAGGCGAACGTGGCCGAGGTCCAGCTGCTCAAAGGCGCTCCGGAACGCGTTGAAAGCGCTGACTTTTACGTTGTCAGCCAGCGGAGCCCGGCCGGTCACATGCTCTCCCAAAAAGCTTAACTCCACCAAAACCACAGGCTCGCCCTGATGGCGCACGTACGCAGCCACCAACTGGATTCGCGGCGGCTCTCCCGGGACGGCGGACCGGTCGTCGGGGACGAGCTCCCCCTGGCCGCTGGCGGATTCCCCATCCTCCCCGCCTGCAGAGGAGCCATCCTCCCCGGGATGCGCGTGGGGCTCTCCCACGGCAGCCATCGAGGCGGACGACGTGACATCGTGCGCGGACGTGACGGGTTCCAGCCGTCCGTCAGCATGATACCGGCTCGGGCGCGCCAGGCTGCTTCCCGCTGCAGCAGCCGCCGCTGCCGCGGGCAAACGATCCGTGTGCCCCGCAAAATGCGTAGCCCTGCCAGCGCCTGCAGGCCCCAAAACCATCCCGTGAAGCAAACCCTGGATCTCGTCGCTGTCCAGATTAAAGCGAGCCGCGCTGCCCAACGGCGCAGGCCGCTCAACCCTCATCCCAACAGGGTTTGCGGGAGCCTCCGCCTCCCCCGGCCCATTCCCCTCAGCGCCATACACCGCACCGCCGGAATCGCGGGAAGCGTCGAAATGTGAGGAACCGGCAGGCGCAGCCGGATGGGCGGATTCACCCGCCATTTGGCCCGGTCCCGGAACTTCCACGCCATCTCCGTCGGCCGGCGCCGCCTCACGCGCAAAACCTGTGCCATCACCGGTACCGCCCGGGTAATCCTCCTCCTTGGCCCCCGGCCACCCGCCCGTACGGCCAGGTCCTGTCCGACCGGCCGCTTCGCCGCCTGGGCGGGACCCGTCGCTTCAGCCGCGGGTCCAGGGCATCCCGCAGGGCGTCCCCCAGAAAGTTGAAGGCCAGCACGGTCAGGGCCAGCACCACGGAAGGAAAGACCACCAACAGCGGCAACGTGGACACGTACGGCGTGAGCTGATTGATGAGCACGCCCCAGCTGGGCTGCGGCGGACGGATGCCGATGCCCAGGTAGCTCAGGGTCGCCTCGGACAGGATCACCCCGCCTACGCCGATGGTGGCTGTGACGATGAGGGGGCTCAGGATATTGGGAAGGATGTGCCGCAGCATGATGCGCCCGTCGCTGCCGCCGAGGGCGTGAGCCGCCTGCACAAACTCCTGTTCCTTCAAGGCCAGCACCTGCCCCCGGGCGATGCGGGCCATGGTGGGCCACCCCGTGAGGCTCAGGGCCAGAAGCACGTTGAAGAAATTGGGGCCGAAGATGCCCAGGATCAGGATGGCCAGCAGGATATCGGGAAAGGCGAACATGATGTCCGTCAGGCGCATGATGATCATGTCCACGCGGCCGCCGTAATACCCGGCCAGAATCCCCAGGCCGCCGCCGACCACGATCTCGATGGCCGTCACCAGAAATCCCACGGTCATGGAGACCCGGGCGCCGTACAGCATGCGGGAGAAGATGTCCCGCCCCAGATCATCCGTGCCGAACCAGTGCTGGGCCGTGGGATAGGAGCGCACAGCGCTGTAATCCTGGAAGTCGTAAGGATAGGGGGCGATCCAGGGCGCCAGCACCGCCAACGCCAGCACCAGCAGCAAGAACACGGCGCTAGCCACGGCTGCGGGGTTGTGCAACAGGCGCACTCCGGCATCGGCCCAGAGACTCTTGCCCTCGGCGACCACGCCGCCGCTGCCGGCAGGGGCGGCACCCGGCGGGCGGGCGGGGAGACGCTCGTCCATGGAGAGTTGTTTGGCCATGCCCTCGCCCCCTAGGAGTACTGAATACGTGGGTCGATCCAGGTGTAAATCATATCGACCAGAAGGTTCATGAGCACGAAGATCACGGCCACCAGCAGGGTGGTGGCCTGAACCACCGGGTAGTCGCGCTGGAAGATGGAGACGATGGAGCTGCGGCCGATGCCCGGGATGTTGAAGATGGTCTCCACGATGAAGGAGCCTGTCATGAGGTACCCCAGGCTGATGGCCAGGGTGGTCACCACGGGGATCATGGCGTTCCGCAGCGCGTGTTTGAGGATCACCCGCTGGCGCGACACCCCTTTGGAGAACGCCGTGCGGATGTAATCCTGGCGGATCACGTCCAGCATGCTGCTGCGGGTCAGGCGGGCGGTGTAGGCCGCCGACCGGGCGCCCAGGACGATGGCGGGCAACACGTAGTGGGCAGGCTGGCCCCATCCGGCCACCGGCAGCCAGCCCAGCTGCACCGCCACCACGATCATGAGGAACAGCGCCAGCACGAAGGACGGCACCGATACCGCCACCATGGCCAGCAGCATGCTGAGCCGGTCGATCCAGGAATCCTTGAACACTGCCGCCAGGATGCCGGCGCCGACGCCCAGCACAACCTGCACGGCAAAAGCCGCCAGGGCCAGTTTCATGGATACCGGCAATCCCTGCCCCACAATATCGGAGACCGGCCGGTCCCGGTAGAAGTAGGACTTCCCCAGATCCCCGTGCAAAGCATTCCATACATAGTTCCCGTATTGTACCCACGCGGGCTGATCCAGGCCATATTCATGTTTCAGGCGTTGAATGACCGCAGGCGTCCCTTTTTCCCCCAACATGATGGAGACCGGGTCCCCGGGTGCAAAATACCCCATAAAGAATGTGATCAGCGAGATGGCGATCAGCGTGGGCACCGCGGCTGCCAACCGCTGCAGGATGAAGCGGACCACAGGACATATCCCCTTCTTCGCCGGGGAGGGGCCTCCGTCGGCCCCTCCCGCGTCCGCAGCGCCCCGCTACTTCTTGATGGACACCCGGAAGTAGGGCAGATGGCCCATGGGCGTCTCCACCAGGCCGTGTACATAGGGCTTGCGGGCATAGGTGGAGTTCAGGTGGTAGAGAAACAGGAACGGCGGATCCAGCGCCGCCACTTCGTTGGCCTTTCGATAGAGCTGCATCCGTTTGGCGTAGTTGGCCTCCACATCCGCGTCGGACGTGAGGCGCGTTACCTCCGGGTTGTTGTAATCGAAGTCATTCCCCGGTTGCAGCAGGATCGAAAGGAAGTTCTGAGGATCCATGTAGTCCGCCCACCAGCTGATGAACCACATTTGGAGGGCGCGGTCGTTTTCCCCCTGCAGCAGCTTGCCCCATTCCAACGGCTGCAGAACCACAGAGATGCCCAGGTTCTGGCTGAGCTGCGCCTGCACGAACTCCGCCACCTGCTGGCTGGTCTGGACGCCGGAACGATAGGACAGGGTCAGCTGGGGGAACTTCCTGGGATCTGCGTAGCCTGCCTGGGCCAGCTTCTCCTTGGCCAGCTTCGGATCGAAGCCCAGCCCCTTCAAGTTCTTGTCATAGGCGGGCATGCCCGGAGGAAGCACGCCCACGGCCGGCGTGGCCGAGCCCTGCAGGATCACGTCGCACAGGATCTGCCGGTTCACGGCCAGATTCAGAGCCTGGCGCACCAGTTTGTTCCTCAGGACCGGTGCAGCTTTTTGGCCGAAGCCGATGTAGTACACGTTGGCATTGGGAACGGAATAGACTTCCTGCGGATACTTCTTCTTCATGGCCGGAACGAACTTCGCCGGCACATCGGTGTAGTCCAGCTCGCCCCGCTCGTACATGGCTATGCGGGTGTTTTCATCGGATACAATGGGCATCTCGATGCGGTCCACCTTAGGGGCGCCCTGGTAATAATTCTTGTTGGCCTCCAGGACCACCTTGTAATTGTGGACCCATTCCTTCAGCTTGAAGGGGCCGGTGCCGATGAGGTCTGTCTCGGTCCAGCGGGTGCCGCCTTTCTCCACTGCCTCCTTGGGCACCACGAAGGTCACGGGATAGGTGAGCATGGCAATGAAGTAGGCCCGGGGCTTATCCAGCGTGACCTGCAGCGTGTGCGGATCGATGACCTGGATGCCGCTGGCCGTCCGGGCTTTGCCTTCCAGGACGTCCTTGGCGCCCACGATGTCGCCCAGATACAGTTCAGCGGTGGGGGACTTGGTCTGCGGGTCCAGGGCCCGGTTCCAGCTGTAGGCAAAATCCTCTGCAGTCACGGGCCGGCCGTTGTGGAAGCGGGCGTCCCTCAGATGAAAGGTGTAGGTCCTGCCGCCGTTGGACACGTCCCAACTCTTGGCCAGACCCGGCACCGGGGCTGCCTTCTCATTGAACTGCACCAGACCGTCGAAAAGCTCATTGATGACTTCCAACGAGGTGAGGTCCGTGGCCAGGGCGGGATCCAGGGTGGGGGGTTCCGCGGTGAGGGCGGTCCGGAACACGGAAACTTCCTGGGCCAGGCCGGGGAACGACGGGGACAGGGCCAGGGCGATGCCGGTAAGCAACACCAGAAGCAAAACCGGGTGCAGACTGCGGCGTCTCATCGGTGAATTCAGCCTCCTCCTTTGAAAGTACGCCATACTGGTTCCTCGATACGCGCTTCGGGAT
>JADBKO010000037.1 GCA_014896355.1 Bacillota bacterium | reverse complement strand
GTCTGGTGCGCGTGGCGGTTTCCCTGGGCGTGCGCTATGTGCGGCTGACAGGGGGGGAGCCTTTGGTGCGGCCGGACGTGGCCCGCCTGGTGGCCATGCTGCGGGCCGTGGCCGGCCTGGAGGAGGTCAGCATGACCACCAACGGCACGCTGTTGGCGCCTTTGGCGCCAGAACTGGCAGCGGCAGGGCTCCGCCGGGTGAACATCAGCCTGGATACCCTGCGTCCAGATCGCTTCGCCGCCATCACCCGGCGGGGGCAGATCCGGCAGGTGTGGCGCGGGATCGAGGCGGCGCTGGCGGCGGGCCTGGCGCCGGTGAAGCTCAACGTGGTGGTCATGCGGGGCATCAATGACGACGAACTGGCGGATTTCGCCCGGCTGACCCTGGACTGGCCTGTGCACGTGCGTTTCATCGAGCTGATGCGGCTGGGCGAGACCGCCGGCTGGGGCCCCGGGCGGTTCGTGAGCGCGGCGGAGATGCGCCGCAGGCTGCAGGAGGACTTCCCCCAGCTGGAGGAAGCGCCGCCTGTATGCAGTCGGGGCTCCGGGCCTGTGCCGGGGCCGTCGCCGCATGACGGCCCGGCATACGCCGCGCCGGAGGGTACCCGGGAGGGCCGGGCCCCGGTGGGCCATGGGCCTGCCCGCTACTGGCGGCTGCCGGGGGCCTGGGGGACCATCGGGTTTATCAGCCAGGTGAGCGAGCATGCCTGTGGGCAGTGCAATCGTTTGCGGCTGTCCGCCACCGGCGTCCTGCGGCCCTGCCTGCTGAGCCCGGGCGGCCTGGACCTGCGGACACCGCTGCGCAGCGGGGCCAGCGACGCGGATCTGACAGAGCTTTTCCTGCAGGCAGCCGCCGCGAAGCCCAAACAGCAGGAGATGCCCCAGTTTACCGCCGCCCCGCAGCCGGCCGGGGCGGGACAGGCCGGGGCGGGACAGGCAGCGCCGGCCTTGCCCGGGATGTGGCAGATTGGCGGCTGAAGTGAGGACTTGCCATGGAAAACTCCGATGAATCCCATATTCCCAACCTCAGCCATCTGGACGCCGAAGGCCATGCCCGCATGGTGGACGTGAGCGCCAAGGCGGTTACGGTGCGTACAGCCACGGCGTATGCCGTGGTGCGGGTGGGTCCCGTGGTCTTGCGCGCCCTGCTGGATCGCACCGTGCCCAAAGGCGATGTCCTGGCTGTGGCGCAGATTGCCGGCATCCAGGCGGCCAAGCGCACGGGTGAGCTCATCCCCTTGTGCCACCCTCTGCCCCTGGACAACGTGGCGGTCCGCCTGCGGCTCCTGGAGGCGGAAGAGGCTGTGGAGATCGTGGCCCGGGCCAAAACTGCCGCCCGCACCGGCGTGGAGATGGAGGCTTTGACTGCAGCCAGCGTGGCGGCCCTCACGGTCTATGACATGTGCAAGGCTCTGGACAAGGGGCTGGAGATCGGCCCGGTCTATCTTCTGGAGAAAACCGGCGGCAAAAGCGGCACCTACCGGCGGGACGGCGGCACGGTGGTTTCCCTGAATGTCAGCGCCCGCCGAACGGTGCGCAAGACTCCGGTCCCGGCTGCCGATTTCGTTGCCGGTCACGGCATCACTGGCGACGCCCACGCCGGTCCTTGGCACCGGCAGGTGAGCCTTCTGGCCTGGGAGAGCATCCAGAAGATGCAATCCAGAGGCCTGCAGGTGAAGGCCGGGGATTTCGCCGAAAACGTCACCATCCAAGGGTTGGATGTCATGCACCTGCCTGTGGGGACGCGGCTGTTGCTGGGCGAGGCGGTGGAGCTGGAGGTCACCCAGATCGGCAAGGAATGCCATACCCGCTGCGCCATCTACCAACAGGCCGGCGATTGCGTCATGCCCAGGGAAGGCGTGTTCGCCCGGGTCCTGACGGGGGGACGCGTCCAGGTGGGGGATTCGGCCTTGGTGCTTTACAGGCCACGGGGCAGCGGCCTGGCCCCTACCGGAACCGGCTCGGGCGGACCAAGCCCTGACGGAGCGGGCTCTTCGGCCACTCCGAAGGATTCGGAAGGAGCGGAGGCAATCTGATGGATGGGATAAGAAAGGATATTGAGGCCATCGGCTTTATCGGCCTGGGGGTCATGGGCCGGCCCATGGCTCGCAATCTGCTCAAGGCCGGGTACCCCCTGGTGGTGTACGACCACCATCCGGAGCACATCCAGGAACTGGTGGGCGCAGGAGCCCAAGGAGCCTCCTCTGCCGCCGAGGTAGGGAGCCGGGCGAGCGTGATCATCACCATGCTGCCGAATTCGCCCCAGGTCCGGGAAGCGCTCCTGGGGCCGGACGGGGTGGCGCAGAAGGCCCTGCCCGGTGCGGTGGTCGTGGACATGAGTTCCATCGCTCCGGCAGCTGCGCGGCAGATTGCTGCTGAGCTGGAATCGAAGGGCATTCACTACTTGGACGCACCTGTCAGTGGTGGCGACACCGGCGCCGCCGCCGGCACCCTCTCCATCATGGTGGGCGGCGATCGCGCCCTGCTGGAGCGCCTACGGCCGGTCTTGGAGCACCTGGGGCGCAGCATCGTCTGGCTGGGCCCTGTGGGTAGCGGCAGCATGGCCAAACTGGCCAATCAGATCATTGTGGCGGTGAACATCGCCGCAGTGGCGGAGGCGTTTACCCTGGCGGCCAAAGCCGGGCTGCCGGCGGATGTGCTGTTTCAGGCCATCCGCGGCGGTTTGGCCGGCAGCGCCGTCCTGGAAGCGAAGATCCCTCAGATCCTGGAAGGCCGTTTTCAGCCCGGCTTCAAGGTGGATCTGCACAGCAAGGATCTGGCCAACGTTCTGGAGACCGGCCGCGAGCTGCAGGTGCCCCTGCCTCTGACAGCGCTGGTCATGCAGATTTTACAGGCGTTGCGCAGCGCTGGCGCCGGCAGCCTGGACAACGTGGCCATTGTGCGGTTCTATGAGGAGCTGGCCCACGTTCAGGTGGGGGCGGCAAGCGCCGAAAAGGGCGCATAGGGCGAGCAGGGCGCCAAGCGCCCGTCAAGACTCTCAGAAAGGCAGGCAGGAGCATGGAAGGACAGCGCCGCGCGACCAGGGACGCGTCTTTGGGCGGTGCGCCGGCAGGCGGCACCCAGGAGGGCAACGCGCCGGTGAACGGCGGCGGGCAGGCCGGGGACGCCCGTGCCCAGGATGCTGTCCGGCGCGAAGGGTGGAGGGTCGTCATCGCGCCGGATTCATTTAAAGGGAGCCTTACCGCCCTGGAAGCAGCGGAAGCCATGGAGGAAGGTGTGCGTCAAGCCCTGCCCCAGGCCCAGACCCTGCTTCTTCCGGTGGCCGACGGCGGCGAAGGAACCGTGGACGCCGTGCTGCGGGCCTGTGGCGGCCGCAAGATCCCGGTGCGGGTCACAGGGCCCCTGGGCACGCCGGTGGACGC
>JADBKO010000036.1 GCA_014896355.1 Bacillota bacterium | reverse complement strand
CGCCTCATAGGCCAGATCCCGCGCGGCCTGCAGGGTGGAGCCAATCCCCGTGACGCTCAGCACGCGCCCGCCGGCTGTAACAGGAATGTAGCCCTCCGGCCCTCCCTCATCCTCCCCCGATCCGTCCGCGATTCTGCCGGCCGGGACCAGGCGCGTCCCGGCATGGAAAACCAAGGCCCCGCAGGCTGCCGCATCGTCCAGGCCGGTTATGGGCCTCCCTGTCTCATGGGGCCCCGGATACCCTGCCGCAGCCAGCACCACCGTCAGGGCTGCCCCCGGCCGCCACCGCAGTTGCGCCCCTGCCAGGTCCCCGCGCACGCACGCCTCCAGCAGGTCCGCCAGATCCGTGTCCAGCAGCGGCAGAATCGCCTGCGTCTCGGGATCCCCGAAGCGGGCGTTGAATTCCACCACCTTGGGACCCTCGGCCGTGATCATCAGGCCGGCGTACAGACACCCCCGGAAGGGACTCCCTTCCTGGGCCAGGCCGGCCACCGCCGGCTGCAGGATTTCCTCCACCGCCCGCGCCACCCCGGCTTCATCCAGCACTGGCGCCGGGGCGTAGGCCCCCATGCCGCCAGTGTTGGGGCCGATGTCGCCATCGCCTACCCGCTTGTGGTCCTGGGCCGGCAGCATGGGAAGCACGGTGTATCCGTCCGTCAAAGCGAGCAGAGAGGCCTCTTCGCCGTGCAGGAACTCCTCGATGACCACGCGCTCACCGGCCTGGCCGAACCGCTTGTGCAGCATGATCTCCTGCAGAGCATTTTCCGCGCACGCCAGGCCCTCGGCGACCACCACGCCTTTGCCGGCAGCCAGGCCGTCGGCCTTGACCACCAACGGATAGCGTAGGCCACGGCGTCGGCAGCGCTGCCGAACACGCGGAAGCGGGCAGTGGGGATGCCATGGCGGGCCATGAACTCCTTGGCGAACACCTTGCTGCCCTCGATGCGGGCGGCGTCACGGCGCGGGCCGAAGGCCGCGAATCCTGCCTCTTCCAAGGCGTCCACCATGCCGTCCATCAAGGGCTGCTCCGGGCCCACCACGGTCAGATCCACGCCGGCGCGGCGCACGAACTCCACCACGTCCGGCGGAGAAGGCAAGCCTTCTTCCGGGTCCCCCACATTTTCGGCCACCTCTGCGGTGCCTGCATTCCCCGGCCAGGCGTAGAGCTGCCGCACGCGGTGGCTGTGCGCCAAGGCCCACGCCAGAGCGTGCTCGCGCCCGCCGCCCCCAATGATCAAGACGTTCATGGTTGCTGGGCCGCCCCTTTCTCGCTGCCCTGTTTACTGCTCTCCTTAGTGCCGGAAGTGCCGCCGTCCCGTAAAGATCATGGTCAGGTTGGCTGCCGCGGCGCCCTGAATGGATTCCTCGTCCCGGATGGACCCCCCTGGCTGGATAATGGCCCGAATGCCGGCGGCCACCGCGGCCGCCACCACGTCGCCGCGGGGGAAGAAGGCGTCCGAGGCCAGCACTGCGCCCCGGGCCGCTTCGCCGGCACGCTGCAGCGCATGGCGGGCGGCGTCGATGCGGTTCACCTGGCCCCCATCTATGCCCAGTGTGACCTGGTTGCGGACAACCACGATGGCGTTGGAACGCACATGTTTCACCACTTTCCAGCCGAAGACCAGATCCTCCCAGAGGGCCGCATCGGGAGCCGGGCCTGTCACCAGCTTCCAGAGGCCCCTGGCCAGAAGCTCCGCGCCATCCAGGGCGGGCTTCGGCGCATCTGTGGTCTGTACCAAATAGGTGCCCGCCGCCGCCCGTACCTCGATTCCGGGCGGCTGGGACTGGACCCGGGCGGCCCAATCCGCCGGCATGCGCAGTACGCGCAGATTCTTCTTTCTTTGCAGAACAGGCAGGGCATCCTCCGTGAAGCCTGGCGCTGCCACCACCTCGAGGAACAACGAGGTCAACGCCTCGGCCATGGCCCGATCCACCGGCCGGTTCACCGCCACGATGCCTCCGAAAACAGAGACCGGGTCCGCCTCCAGGGCCCGGCGAAGCACTGGCAGTGCCGGCTCGTCTGGCGTGATGCCCTCCGCCACGCCGCAGGGGGTCGCGTGTTTCACCGCCACGGCGGCAGGGCGGGAAAACTCGGCCAAGAGCCCCAGGGTGGCCGCCAAGTCGTTCAGATTATTGTAAGATAATTCCTTGCCCTGCAGGACCTCCAGCTGGTCCAAGCGGGCCGGCGCCTCCGGCATTCGCGGCTGCCCCACCGGGCGGTACCAAGCCGCAATCTGGTGTGGATTCTCGCCGTAACGCAAGTCTTGGATCTTATCCAAATCCAGGCATAGCCGGGCGGGAAGTTCCGCAGCCCGAACCCGGCCGGCAGGCGCCTGACCCTCGCCCGCCTCACTTGCAGGCACTTCGCCCGCGGGCGCACCCTCCGCAGGTGAATCCTGCTGCAGGTAGCGGGCGATGAGGGCGTCATAGGCGGAAACGTGGGCGAAGGCCTTGGCGGCCAGCCGTCGCCGAACCGCCAGGGGGACCGCCTGGCCGGCGCGCAGATAGCCCAATACTTCGGCATAATCGTTGGGATCCACCAGGACCAACACCGAGGGGAAGTTCTTGGCCGCCGCCCGCAGCATGGCCGGACCTCCGATGTCGATGTTCTCCAAGGCTTCGGCCAGGGATACGCCCGGCCGGGCGATGGTGGCGGCAAAGGGATACAGATTGACGGCCACCAGGTCCACGGTCTCAATGCCGTGCGCGGCCAGCTCCGCCAAGTCCGAGGGATTGCCGCGCCGGGCCAGAATCCCGCCGTGGATGCGGGGATGCAGCGTTTTCACGCGGCCCCCCAAGATCTCCGGAAAGCCGGTGATTTCGCTCATCGGCGTGACGGGAATGCCCGCCTCCGACAGCAGGCGCGCCGTGCCGCCGGTGGAGATGATCTGCACCCCCAGCGCCACCAGACTGCGGGCCAAGTCCGCAGCGCCTGTCTTGTCCCAGAGGCTGATGATGGCCCGGCGCACTTTGCGGGGGACAGGCGTGGATTCCGGTTCTTGCCCTGTCTGAGATTCCTGCCCAGACTGCATAACCCGATGTCTCCTTTCCAAGGCACAGCACAATGGGTCGACTTCAAGAGCAAAGGCACGAGCGAAGGCACGCGAGCTGGCGGCTTATAGGAGGACGGATACGGGCGTCCGTTCGGGCAGAATCCGCACCCGCCGCCCCTCCACCCGCAGGCGCCCGGCGGCGAACAGCGCGATCGCCTGCGGCAGCAGGTGGTGTTCCTCCCGCAGGATGCGTTGGCTGAGAGCCTCCACCGTATCGTCCGGCAGCACAGGCACCACGGCCTGCAGGATGATGGGGCCTGAATCCACGCCGACGTCTACGAAATGCACGGTGCAGCCAGAGAACCGCACGCCGTATTCCAACGCCTGGCGCTGGGCGTTCTTGCCTGGAAAACTGGGCAACAAGGCCGGGTGGATGTTGATGACCCGCTGCGGGAAGGCCTCCAGAAACGGCTCGCCCAGGATGCGCATGAACCCTGCCAGGACCACCAGCTCAGGCTGGTACTCCTTACAAAGCGCGGCCAGCCGGGCAGAATAGGCGTCGCGGGGTTCTCCCCGCCTCTTGGGCAAGGGGATGGCGGGTACCCCGCGGGCCCTCGCCCGCTGCAGGGCGGGAGCCTCCGGTTGGTCGGAGATGACCGCGCACACCCGGGCCGGAAGAGTCCCCGCCTCGATGGCGTCCAGGATGGCCTGCAGATTGCTTCCGCGCCCGGAGACCAGCACCACCAGGCGCAAGCATCCCGTCCCGGACCCGCTGACAGCAGCCGCTGCGGTCGTATTCACACCCATCGCTCCCTCTGCTGGAACGCCTCTCGGACTCCCCGCGCTAGAATTGCGCGCTGATCGCGCGCTGCGCCGCCACCCCTTGGGCTGGGACCAGCCGCACCGGCAGGTCTCCGGGCTGCCGCCTCTCCACGCAGCCGATCACCCAGGCGTCCTGCCCCAGCGCCGCCAGCAGGCTGCGGGCCTGTTCCACAGACTCCGGCGGCAGGATGAGGATCATGCCGATCCCCATGTTGAAGGTGCCAAGCAGCTCTTCACGGCTGAGGCCGGCACCGCCGGGCAAACGTCCCCAGGCGTCTTTCCCGGCGGCGGCTTCGTCGCGCCCCGGTCCGGCGTCCTCCCGCCGGGCGGCCAGACCGGCCAGCCACCGGAAAACCGCCGGCACAGGCCAGCTCCCCTCGTATACCACCGCTTGGCAAGCCGCGCTTAGGGCCCGCGGCAGGTTTTCCCACAGCCCGCCGCCGGTGATATGGGCGATGCCGTGCAGCGGGATGCCGCGCTGCTGCAAAGACCGCACCGCCGGGACGTAGATCCGGGTAGGAACCAGCAGCTCCTCCCCCACTGTCCGCCCCAGCTCGGGGATCCAGTCCGCCACGCTCAGGCCGGCGTCCTCGAAAACCAGTTTCCGAACCAGCGAGAAGCCGTTGCTGTGCAGCCCGCTGGAAGCCAGGCCCAGCAGCACGTCCCCGGGGCGCACGGCCTGGCCGTCGATGATCTGGCTCCGCTCCACGATGCCCACGGCAAAGCCTGCCACATCGTACTCCCCTGGGGGATAAAAGCCCGGCATCTCCGCCGTCTCCCCGCCCAGAAGGGCGCAGCCTGCCTGCTGGCAGCCGTCGGCTATCCCTCGCACAATCTGCTCGACCTGTTCCGGCCGCAGCTTGCCCGTGGCCACGTAATCCAGAAAGAAAAGGGGCTCCGCGCCTTGGGCCAAAACGTCGTTCACACACATGGCCACGCAATCGATGCCAATGGTATCGTGGCGTCCTGCCAGAAAAGCCACTTTCAGCTTGGTGCCCACCCCGTCGGCGCCGGCAATCAAAACCGGATCACGGTACCCCTGCGGCACCGCAAACGCTCCGCCGAAGCTTCCCAAATCCGTCAGGACCTCGGGGCGGAAAGTGCGGGCGGCCAGGGGCTTGATGCGCCGCACGGCTTCGTAACCGGCGGTGACATCCACCCCAGATTGCTCGTAGGCCGGGCGCGGGGGCGGAGGCGGCGTGCCGCCGTCCGAAGCCTGGCTGGGGCTTTCGGCCTGGCAGGCTTCCCCGTGCCCCGGTTCCATGAGATCCTTGCTCAGGCCCTCCTCCACCGGCAGCGGATACTGGCCGTTGAAGCACGCCAGGCACAGCTTCTCCCGGGCTTGTCCCACGGCCCGCACCAACCCCTCCTCGCTCAGATAATGGAGGGAATCGGCGCCGATCATCTGGCGGACTTCCTCCACGCTGCGGCGGGCGGCGATCAGATCCCCCGCCTGCGACGTATCGATTCCGTAAAAGCAAGGATAGCGGTAGGCCGGCGAAGCCACCAGCAAATGCACCTGGGAAGCCCCGGCCTGCCGCAGCAGCGCCACCGTCTTGGCGCTGGTGGTGCCGCGCACCACCGAATCGTCGATCAGAATCACCCGGCGGCCGCGCACCACCGGCTCCACAGCCGTCAGCTTGATGTTCACGCCCTGGCTGCGCACGGCCGCCGACGGTTGGATGAAGGTCCGGCCCACGTAGCGGTTTTTTACCAGGCCAATCTGGTAGGGGATGCCTGAAGCCTGTGCATAGCCCATGGCTGCCGAAACGCCGGAATCTGGAGCGGCGATGACCACATCCGCCTCCACGGGTGCCTCGCGGGCCAACTCGGCGCCGATGGCTTGCCGCACCTGGTGCACATTGGCACCGGCCAACACACTGTCCGGACGGGCGAAATAGATGTACTCGAAGACACACAGGGCCTGCCGCCGGGAAGCCCCGCCGCCGGCGTCCGCTCCCGCGCGCGCCCCGGCGCTGGCCCCTGTTTCCGCCGCCGCGCCGGCGCTGGCGCCGAAGGCCGCCAGGCCCGGCAGACTGCGGAAGCGGACGCCCTGGCTGTCGATGATGACCATTTCGCCGGGTTCCACCTCTTGGATCCAGGTGGCGCCCAGATTGCTAAGGACGCACGTCTCCGAAGCCAGCAGGTAAGTCCTGCCTACGCGTCCGAGGGCCAAAGGCCGGATTCCCAAGGGATCGCGTACGCCGATGAGCTGTCGTGCCCCCAGCACCACCAAAGCATAGGCGCCGCGCACCTGTTGCAAAGCCGCCACCAAGGCGTCCTCCAGGCTGAGCCGGCTGTAACGGGCCAACAAGGTGAGAATGACCTCACTGTCTGTGCTGGTCTGAAAGACGGCGCCGCCGTTCGCCAACTCCTGCCGCAGCTGGGCCGCATTGACCAGATTGCCATTGTGTGCCAAGGCCACCTGGCCTTTGCTGCAGTTGACCAAAAGAGGCTGGGCGTTGATCACCGAACTGGAACCTGTGGTCGAATAGCGTACATGCCCGATGGCTGCATGCCCTGGCAACTGGCTCAGCACACCCGGATCGAAGACATCGGCGACCAGCCCCATGGCTTTGTGCAGGCGGATGACACGGCCATCGCTGACAGCGATGCCTGCGCTCTCTTGTCCCCGGTGTTGGAGCGCGTAAAGGCCTGCGGGCCAACGAGACCAACGGAGAGAGGCGATCTACCCCACGCCATCATCGATGGTGGGGCTTCTGCCGGACGTGAGCCGCTACTGCCCCTCCGCCTTCACCGGGTCCGGCCAGACCATCCTCCTCTGGGTGAGACCCGGCCGGAACTCGGCGGCAGCGAGTACCTCTGGGTGACGCAGTGGCGAGTCGCCGGAAAGCCGCCCCTGGTCGCGATTCTGGAGCGGGAGAAGGCCTCCGGCGGCGGTGGGGACGGCGATCCGGCGGGGGCTGGTCCGCGCTCAATGACGTGGAGCGCGACGGGGACTGCTCGTGTGCCGCGGAGATGCGCCCTCGCGGAGGGGTCGGCTGCGGCCTGACACCCAGGATCTCGCCTTTCCGGCTGATGCCTTCCCTCTCGGGGAAGTCGCACTCCGCCAGGGCCACGGCCAGCCCGCCCTCGGAGCAGTCGTGGGCCGAATGCAGCCAGCCGTGGCGGGCAGCCTCGCGAACCACAGCCTGGAGGGCCTTCTCGCGCCGCCAATCTAGGGCCGGGGGCCGGCCGGCGAGGCGTCCCATGCGTAGCAGCTGATATTCGCTGCCGCCCAGTCCCGGAGCAGCGGCTTCCCCATCCGCGCCAGGGGGTTCCTGCCCACCCAGCAGCACCACCACATCGCCGGGGGTTGTGAATCCGATGCCCACGGCTTTGCGGACATCCTCCAGGAGCCCCACCAGGCCCACCACCGGCGTAGGATGGATGGGATCGCCATTGGTTTCGTTGTAGAGGCTGGCGTTGCCCGAAACCACCGGAATTCCCAAGGCGCGGCAGCCATCCGCCAGCCCCCGCACGGCTTCCCGCAGCTGCCAGTAAATCTCCGGTTTCTCGGGGTTGCCGAAGTTCAACCCGTCCGTGATCCCCAGGGGTTCCGCCCCGGTCATGCTGACGTTGCGGGCGGCCTCGGCCACTGCAATCTGCGCCCCCCAATAAGGGTCCAGATAGCAGTAACGCCCGTTGCCGTCCATGGTGATGGCCAGGCCCTGGGTGGAACCCGCCGCTTCGCGCGGGGCATCCCCATGGCCCTCCGCGCCCAGCCAGGTGCGGGGTTCCTCTGGCCGGACCCGCAGCACCGCCGCATCCCCGCCCGGGCGGAGGACCGTGTTGGTCTGGACCATGTGGTCGTACTGCCGCCATACCCAGCGCTTGCTGGCAATGGACGGGCGGGCCAACAACGCCAGGAGCAGATTGGCATATTCTGCCGGCGCCGGCAGGGGCAGACTGCTGGGCTGCCAGGCGCGTAGTTCCGCCAAATACGCGGGCTCCTGCGCCGCAGGGGTGTACGTGGGCGCCCCGTCCACCAGCGAACGGACCGGGATGGCCGCCGCCAGCCGGCCCCCGTCCCACACCCGGAAAATGCCGTCATCCGTCACGCGGCCCACCACCTCCGCAGCCAGGCCCCAACGCCGGAAGAGGGCCTGCAGCTCGGCCTCGCGCCCGGGCTGCGGCACCACCAGCATGCGCTCCTGGGACTCGGAGAGCATCATCTCATACGGCGTCAGGCCTCTGGCCCGCCGCGGCACCCGGGCCAGGTCCATTTCGATGCCATTGCCGGCGCGGGCCGCCATCTCCGCCGCCGAGCTGGTGAGGCCGGCGGCGCCCATGTCCTGGATGCCCAGAATCAGGCCCTTATCCATGGCCTCCAGGCAGGCTTCGATGAGCAGCTTCTCCATGAACGGGTCGCCCACCTGAACGGCAGGGCGGCGGCTCTCAGACTCTTCATCCAGTTGGACAGAGGCGAAAGTGGCGCCGTGGATGCCGTCGCGGCCGGTGCGGGCGCCCACCACCATCACGGGGTTGCCCACACCTTTGGCCTCGGCCCGGATGATGCGGCTGTGGGGGGCAATGCCGACGCAGAGCAC
Source organism: Bacillota bacterium (assembly GCA_014896355.1). GTDB lineage: Bacteria > Bacillota > UBA5301 > Bu52 > Bu52 > Bu52. The sequence goes on along the minus strand of JADBKO010000036.1, from coordinate 35,141 downwards.
GTTCACCAGCGGATTGCCGCGGTAACACTCATCAACCGCGAATTCGCCGCCCACCGTGGGCACGCCGACGCTGTTGCCGTATCCGGCAATGCCCGCTACGATGCCCTGGACCAGAAAGCGCGTGTGCGCCTCGTCCAGCGGGCCGAAGCGCAGCGAATCCAGGACCGCCACGGGCCGCGCTCCCATGGTGAAGATGTCGCGCAAAATGCCGCCCACTCCCGTGGCTGCTCCCTGGTAGGGCTCGATGGCCGAGGGATGGTTGTGGCTTTCCACCTTGAAGACCACGGCTTGTCCGTGGCCGATGTCGATGGCGCCGGCATTCTCGCCGGGGCCCTGCAGGACGCGGGCGCCGGTGGTGGGAAGCTGCGGAAACAGGGGCCGGGTGTGCTTGTACGCGCAGTGTTCGGACCACAGGACGGAGAAGAGGCCCAGCTCCACCTGCTCCGGCTGTACCGGCCGGACCTGCGCAGCCCACCGGGTCCGCCGGTCTGGCCGGGCTGCTCGCCAGCACAGGCCGCCTGCCGGCGGGCTGGATGTTCTCTTCCTCCGTCCTGCGCTGCTCGAGCCAATCCGCGATGCTTCTCAGAATGAGCTGCCCATCCCTGCTTCCCAGCAGGTCTTCCACCGCCCGCTCGGGATGGGGCATCAGGCCCACCACGTTTCCGGAGGCATTGCAGATCCCGGCGATATCGAGCAGCGATCCGTTGGGATTCGTGCCGGGCGCAGTCTGGCCGGCCGGGCCGCAATAGCGGAAAACCACCTGACCCCCGTTCTGGAGCGTGGCCAGCGTCTGCCGGTCCGCGAAATAGTTGCCCTCCCCGTGGGCAATGGGCAGCCTCAGCACTGTACCGGGTTGGAGGCCCCACGTAAAGGGGGTACGGTTGTTCTCCACCCGCACCCACACGTCCTGGCAATGAAAAAGGAGGTCCCGGTTGCGGCGCAATGCCCCCGGAAGCAACCCGGCTTCCAGCAGGATCTGAAAACCATTGCAGATGCCCAGCACAGCACCGCCGCGGCCGGCGAAGTCCCGCACTGCTTCCATGACGGGTGCGTAGCGGGCGATGGCGCCACAGCGAAGATAATCCCCGTAGGAAAATCCGCCCGGCAGGATGACGGCATCGAAATCCTGCAGGTCCGTGCATTCGTACCAGACCGGCTCCGCAGCGTAGCCCAGCACCTCACGCGCAGCCAAGAGGACGTCTGTGTCGCAATTGGACCCTGGGAAAGTGATCACCGCAAGGCGGGGGCGAAGACGCGGCGCCAAACGCCGCCGGACCCGGCCGCTGCCTTCGCCTGCACGCGCAGGCCCGGAGGTGCTGCCCAGCTGGAAGGGGCTGCCCAGCTGGAAGGAGCTGCTCAGGCGGACGCTCATGCCAATCCCCCCGTATCCGGGGCGGACGCCAGCGCCACTTCCGCCCGGTAATTTTCCATCACGGGGTTGGCCAGCAGCCGCCCGCACATCCCCTCCACCTGCCTGCGGGCAGCCTCCTCGCTGGCGGCCTGCAGCCAGAGCTCGATGTATTTGCCCACACGGACTTCTTCCAGGCCTGTGTACCCATGGGACTGCAGGGCCTGCCGGACCGCCTGTCCTTGCGGATCCAGGACTTCCGGTTTGAAAGTGATGAATACGCGTGCGTAATACGACGGCACTCCGCTCCCGCCTTTCTCTTCGCTGCCCGCTCCTGCCTGCCCGCCATGGACCGCGCACCTTGCACCGCCCAAAGTGCCAGGCGTGCCCCTACACTGCCGCCGGCGCAGCCTGCAGCCGGCGCCAGATTTCCTCATACGCTTCGGTGACGCCGCCCAGGTCGCGGCGGAAGCGATCCTTGTCCAGATGGTCATGGGTTTGCACGTCCCAGAACCGGCAGGTATCCGGGGTGATTTCATCGCTGAGGAGAATCTCCCCGCGGCTGCGCCCGAACTCCAGCTTGAAATCCACCAGGATGACGCCCAGGCCGGACAGATACGGCCGCAGGATGCCGTTCACAGCCAGGGCCTGCTCGCGCAGCTGGACCAGTTCGGCGCGGGTGGCAGCGCCCAGGGCCACGGCGTGGTCGTCATTGATGAGGGGGTCGTGCAGGGCATCGTCCTTGTAATAGAACTCCACGATGGGGAAGGGTAACTCGCGGCCCTCCGGAAGGCCCAGGCGTCTGCTGATGCTGCCGGCAGCCACATTGCGCACCACGACTTCCACTGGGACAATCTGCACACGCCGTACCAGGTGCTCGCGCTCGCTGATCTGACCGATGAAATGGCTGGGGATGCCGCGGGCCCCCAGGAGGCGGAAAAAATGCGCGGAGATCGCCGCGTTCAGCCGCCCTTTTTGGCTGATCTGGGCGCGTTTCTGCCCATCGAAGGCCGTGGCGTCATCCTTGAATTCCATGATAAGCAATTCCGGATCATCAGTTTGCCAAGCCTTCTTGGCCTTCCCCTCGTAGAGCAGGGGACCTCGCACTGCGGCTCGTTCCTGGGGCGCAGGCGGCGCCGGTGCCGCCGGTGCCGGTTTTGCCGTGGGCTGTTGCCCGTTCATGGCCATGGATCCCTCCGTCTTTTCTCTCCGTAAGTTGTGTTGGTCCTGTCCGTCACAACCCCAGAGCCTCGCGCCACCGGGCCACGATGCGGCGGGTCTTTTCCGCCGCCCGGCCCCGGTAATGAAGGACATCCTCCAGGACCTCCCTCTGGTGCGGCGTCAGGCGCGCCAGCCAGGGGGCGGCGTCCGGATCGCACAGAGCCTGGGCCAGCACGGCGCCGGGCGCCGGGTCCGCGGTTGGCGGGGTGCCGGCCACCCCGGGTTGGGCCCGGGCGGATTCGGCAGCCAGGGTCAGGCGGCGCACGGCTTCATGCGCGTTGGGATGGCCGGCCTGGGCCAGCAGGATGTAAAGGGGCTCCGCCACCACGGAGGGCGCTGCCTCCCGCAGGTGGCGCAGCATGGCTTCCCGGTCCACCTGCAGGCCCTCGACGACGGCACGTAAACGGTCGGCGGCGCTGGCCACGGCAAAGAACAGCTCCGGGAAGAAGCGCGCCGAGGCGGAGTTCGTCAAGTCCCTTTGATGCTCGGAAATCTGGTCCGCGTACACCGTGAACATGCGCGGCATGAAGGCTTTCCACAGGCTTTTCACGTGCTCGGAATTCCAGGGGTTGCGCTTGTGCGGCATGGTCGACGACCCGACCTGCTGGGCGCCGAAGGCCTCGCGCACCTCGGCGATCTCGCTGCGCTGCAGGTGGCGCAGGTCGTCGGCAAGATTGGCCATGACGCCCAGGCCGCTGACCAGGGCGTGGCCCAGGTCCGCCACGTACTCGGGGGCCACAATCTGCGTGGACACCGGCGAGGGGCGAATGCCCAAATCCGCCAGGACCTCTTCTTCCAGCTGGTCGGGATCGGGCACCAGGAGGCAGATGGCGTTGTAACACCCCACGGCGCCGGCGATCTTCCCGCGCAGATCGTGCGCTGCGGCCTGAGCCTTCAGCAGGCGTTCGCCCAGGCGCTGCACGTACTCGGCCAGGGACCAGCCAAAGGTGATGGGCACCGCATACTGCCCGTGGGTCCGGCCGATGGCGGGGGTGTCGCTTTCCCGCTCCGCCAGATTGGCCACGCTCTCCACGAGCCTCCGCCAGCGGGGCCAGACCACCCGGTCAAAGGCGTCTTTGTAGCGCAGGGCGTTGGCCGTGTCCACCACATCCATGGAAGTCAGGCCCAGGTGAAGGAAACGCAAAGCCTCGGCCCCGGCGGCCGGGGCCACAGGCCCGGCGGCGGTATCCGCCCCGGCAGCGGGCGCGCGGCCTTCCAGGTGTCGCCGCACTGCATTCACCAAGGCCCGGATGTTGTGCTGGGTTCGGGCCTCTTCGGCGTAGACTTCCTCGGGAGTGACTCGGCGGGCGGCGTCCGCCAAAATCTCAGCAGATTGCTGGCTCAGCAGCCCCCGCCGGGCCAGTGCCCGAACATAGGCGATTTCCACCCGCAGCTGGTAATGAATGAGCGCCCGTTCTGAGAGGCACTCGCTCAACTCCTGCCAAAGTTGTGCCTCGGCCTGCCGGTAACGGTGGTCGATGGGGCTGATGTTCGCGAAGATGTCCATGCCGGCCGAATGTTGGCCTATGTCCTCCACGTGCGGTTCCTCCTGTGCGCTGGCTCCGCAACTCTGCGCTGGCTCAGCAAAAAAAGAACGGCGGGCAGGTTTCGTCTATGGGAAACCTACCCGCCGGGGCTTTTGTCCCTATAGGGTGTAACAGCGCTCCCGCGCTGCCTGCACCACTCGGACCTGTCCTGCGCCGGTGGCCCCTGCGCAGCGGAACCCTAGGTGCTCGTTCTCTCCACTACACCGTCATGTTAGCAAAGCCCCCGGGCGTTGTCAACAGTCGGGCCGGCTGAGCGGCTACGGCGCCGAAAGCAGGAGTCTGGGTGTTTCGCCCAATACAAACGATCAACACGAACGGTCAACACAAACGACCAACACGAACTGCGGACAGTGTTGTACTGTTTTCCACGGCCCCCTGATATGGAAGAGCCGGTCAAGCCCCTCCAGGAAATATTTTATTGAGCAGATTTGGGGTTGGTGGCAGCGGGCCGGGCAGGCAAACGCGACGGTTTGTCAGCCTGATATCCGCGGGTTGGGTACCGCATTGCTTAGATCCGTCCGGGAGCTACCTCGGTCTTCAAGCGTGCATCAGGGATGTCATCCCTGGCACAAAGGGGGCACGAGGATTCTCCCTACCGTGGCTGCCCTACCCGCTGCCGGCCATCCCAAGTGAGTAATCAGCGAAAGATGTGTTTATCAAGGATCTCAAGACGGTTGTACCAGGTCATGCCGCTTGTTTTTCCTGTCTCCTTCGAGCGACTTCCTGGGCGATGGCCCAGATGAATCCCATCAACTCTCTCGCCATGGCTACAACAGTGACGGTCTTCAGCTTGCCTCTGCCTACCATCCGCCTGTATTTCTTGTTTAGCCTATTCTGCGCTTTCCAGGCAATGGCCTTGACCTCTTCAGGCACTCCCTCTTGGCGCTTTTTAAGTGCTACACCAACCCTGGGAATGTGCCTGTAGTGCCAAGCAGCTTCCACCAAGATACGACGGACGTGGGCATTGCCAGCCTTTGTGATGGATCCCCGCCGCTCTTTCCCTCCGCTGGAATGCTCGCTGGGAACCAGGCCGACAAAGGACATCAACTGAGCAGGGGACCGGAAATACTCCATATTCCACAATTCCGTCAGGATCGTGGCGGAGGTGATAAGTTTCACACCACGCAAGGCCTGCAATGCCTGGAGCATCTCTGGATCGCAGTACTGCGGGGCCAGTTCCTCGATCTCTTTCTCCAGCCGTTCTAGTCGGGCCAGGGCTTCGTCCAGCGCGTGCAGATGATCCCGCAAAACCACCTGTTGAGGCGCCTGCTCCAGCCGTAGACTCTCCAACCACTGCCGGTGTTTTTGTGTCCATGGATTGACCCCCTTCGCAGGGTGCAGGCCCAGACGTAGCAGGAACTTACTGAGTTCGTTTTGTTTGCGCAGAACGTCTTCCTTGGCGCTTTCCCGCGCCCGCACGAGATCCCGCATGGCTTCTTGTTCCTCTCCAGGTACCCGTACCGGGGTCAAATCGCCGCTTCGTAGCAGCCGCGCCAGCTTCTGGGCGTCCCGGCGGTCCGTCTTTACTCTTTCGCCCGCTCTCTTGGGGATCAGCGAAGGCGCCGCCACCACGCATGAGATCCCCATTTGGGTGAGCTGCCGGTAGATCTCATATCCGCACGGCCCTGCTTCGTAGCACACGGATAGCTTCTCGGGCCTACCCAGCTTCCTCATCATCCGCGCCACGGCCTCGGGCGTATTCGGGATCACCCCCAACTGCTCTGGTTCCTGGCGGCCCGGGCGGGCCACCGCCACGGCGATGGAATCTTTGTGTACATCTAAACCTACAAATGTGGTAGAATTCATGGTGCCGGCCTCCTTCGTTTGTGGCTCTGTACTCGAGCCTACTACTCCGAGTATAACCCACGCACTACGATTCGGGGGCCGGCTCTTCCATTATGTCTTCTGTGCGGGCTGGGCTCAGGCGCGCGGGCGCGGGAGCACGAGGAGGAGGGCCAATCCTCCGGCGACCTCCACGCCCAGGGTGACCTGGTAGGCTAGGGAGAACGCTGCGGCCACTGCACCCTTGAGCCGCCGCTCTGCCCGCAGCAGAAAGCTGTGGAGCCGCTGGGCCCCTATCTGGGCCTGCTGTTGGATTTCCGCCCGAGCCTGGGAACGGACACGCTCTTTGATGGCGGTTATGGCCGCTTCCCGCTTGGCCGCCGGCAGATTGGCGGGCAGGCGCGCCACTTCCGCCTCAATCTGTTGCCCCACCTGCGCCTGGGTCTCCAGGGCCAGAGCGGCGGCGATGTAGGACACCAGCTGGTTCTCCTGCGGGATCTGCAGCGGCTGCCCGCTCTCCAGCCGGCTGCTGGTCACAGAGGCCAGCTGCCGCTCCACGTCTTCCCGCACCGCCTGGGGGATGCTTCTTTCCTGGCGGATCTCGCCGCGGATCCTGGCCAGCTCCGCCGCCAGCCGGCTGTCCATGGCGGTGGTCAGCACCGCCACCAGCACGGAAATCCCCAACACGGCTCCCAGCAGGCGCGCCACCGCGTACACGCCGGAACCCACGCCGAGATCGTCCGGGCGCAGGCGTGCCGTGGCCACGGCAGTGGCCGGGACGGCCGCCAGCCCCATCCCCAGACCCACGGCCACAGAAGGCAGCACAGTGCGGGAAAACTCCACATCCGCACCGAGCCGGGAATAAAGCCACAACCCCACGGCCATAGGCGCAAATCCGACCAGCACCAGGACCCAGGGATCGGCGCCGGCCGCGGTGCCAGGGGCACCGGTCGCGCCAGGGGCACCGTCCGGGGAAGGCCCGGCGCCCCCGCTCGCAGTCAGGTCCGTAGCCCGGCCGATAAACGGCGCAGTCAGCATCACCAAGAGAGGCACAGGCGTAATGGCCACAGCGGCCCGCAATTCATTGTAGCCAGCCAGGCGTACCAGGAAGATGGGCAGCAGAAACAAGGCCCCCATCACAGAAAAGCCGGTGACCAGGTTCACCAGATTGGCGGCCTGGAAGGCCCGGTCGCGGAACAGTTCCAGCCGCAACATCGGCCAGGGCGCCCGCTTCTCCCAGGCCACGAAAAGCGCCACCAGGACAGCGGCAACCGCGAACAGGCCCAGTATAATCGGGGAAGTCCAGCCGTAGTCCCGGCTTTTGATCAAGGCCCACACCAAGGCCAAGAGCCCTGCGGAAAGCGGCGCCATCCCCAGCCAGTCCACCGGCGCAGAGGCCGCGGTTAGGCGCGATTCCCGCAAAAGCCACGCCGACACTCCCAGCGACACCAGACCCACAGGGATGTTCACCAAGAAGACCCAGTGCCAGGAAAGATACTGCGTCAGCACACCGCCCAAAGTCGGGCCCGCTGCGCTGGCAACGGCTCCCACCGCAGCCCAGACGCCCACCGCCCGCCCGCGCTCGGAGACGGGAAATGCCTGGCTGACCAGGGCCAGGCTCACCGGCGTCATGATGGCCGCCCCCACCGCCTGCAGCAGGCGGAATCCGATCAGCAGGCCAATGGAAGAGGCCGCGCCGCATAGGGCGGAACCGGCCGTGAACACCGTCAGGCCGATCATGTAGAGCAGTTTGCGGCCGAATTGGTCCGCCAGCCGCCCCATGCTGATCATCAGGACCACAAAGACCATGGCATAGCCATTCAGCACCCAGGACGCCTGGTTCACGCTGGTGCTGAAGCTCTGCATGAGGGCAGGCACCGCCATGTTGACCACCGTGGCATCGAGGAAAGCCATGAAAATGCCGAGGCTGACAGTGGCCAGCACAGCCCATTTGCCACGGGAAGAATCCGGGCCGCCCGGCCCGGGATCGTGCCCGCGCGTTCCGGGGTCCGGGCCGCTCATACGCCCGGCCGCCGTCGGATCCGTCTGTACCCTCACCTTCGTGGCCCCCACACGGACAGTGTCTTAAGCCCTGCGGCGTCGACACGTCACAGGATATGTTAGGATTCTGCGGTTATGATTCTGCGGGCACCCGCGAATCCCTCCGCCGCTTACTGACCACAAACGTCAGTCTGGCGTGGTAGGATGGTCTTGTCCCGCATGAAGGAGCTGATTCTCTGTGGACCCATTGTTCCTGCTTTGGGGCAAGACTGCGCAAAATCGAGATGGGCAACCCGTTCCCCCAGCGGATGCCAACCTTTTTCACCCGCTGATTTTCCACATGATCGACACCGCGGAGATGGCCAGGGCCATCTGGCGCCATTCCCTGGGCAGCGCGCTGCGCGCCCGGTGGGCAGAAGCGTGTGGGGGTGAACCGTATGAGAGGGAAGGAAGGTGACCCTGCGTGCCTGAATGGGAAGCTTCGCGGCTCGACGGGCCAGGTTGGGACGAGGTCTACAGTGGTGTATGCTCCTTTTGCCGGCACCTGTTCATGGACCAGTGGAAGTGGCCAGACTATCGCCACGTTTGCGCCGCCTTTCCGGACGGGATACCGCGGGAAATCTGGGAGGGGAAAAACGACCATAGGCAGCCCTATCCTGGCGACCATGGCATCCAGTTTGAAGAAGGCAAGCCACGAGGCATCAAGTAGACGTGAGGCGTCCAGCCAATCTGCGGCGGACCGGTCATCCGGCCCGCTATTTTTATGCCCGTAGGGGGTGGCGCTATGCCGGCAGGTGGGAGCGGCTGGGACGAGACCAGCACGAGTTTCCGGCATCGGATTCGGGACCCTAGCCAATTTGAGGACGGCTCGCTCCGGACCAATCGTCCCCACGCGTGTGGGGGTGAACCGAGTTGGGTGGGGTCTGCCGTGGGTGCGGCGCTCCGGGTAGGCACGGAAGGTACCTGCCGGGGTATGCGGGCTCAGTGTCCACGGATAGCAGCAAGACGGCCAGCGGGACACAGTGCGACGAAGCCGATCGGGGGGAAAGAGTCAAGCTCGCCTCCCTCAACACATCCTGCGGACAGTGCCGGAGCAATGCGCGCTGGATGTGTTCAAGCCGGCGCGGGATTTTGGGCTGAAATCCATTGGCACGGCACGTGCGGGGCTGCAGCCAGCAGGGATGAGCTATACCCAGGCCCGCATGCGCACCCGCCCGGATGTCACTTGACGGCCGACCAAGCGCCGCCCTCAGACTATGCGCCGCCCTCGGCTCTGCCGTGTCCTCCGCCGCCCTCCGCGGCATCGTCCTGCGTCACCCAGCGGCGTACGGAACCGCCGGGAATCCACCAGGTGGCCGCGAAGGCCAGAAGCCCCAGGACTAGAGCTACGCCGAAAGCGGAGTGAAGGGCGGCGTCCAGAACGGCACGCAAGGCCGCCACAATCTGCGGGTCCCGGCTTTGCAGCTGGCTGAGGAACGCCGGGGCCAGCACCGCCTGAGGCTGGGCCATCTGGGCCGCCATGGCTGCCGGCAGCCGGTCGCTAAAGGCCGCCGCCAACCGGGTCAAGCCGTGCCCCAGGCTGGCGTCCATAAAAGCGCCCATCACCGCTACCCCGGCAGTCCCCGCCACGGAACGGAAGAACATATGCATCCCTGTGGCCATGCCGCGCTTTTGCCAGGAGACCGCACTTTGTACAGCCACGATAAACGTGGTCATGGTGAGGCCCAACCCTGCCCCCACCAGGAACATCCCCAATATGATCTGCCCATACGGGCTTCCTGGCCGCAGGAAGAAAAACAGGACTCCCGCGCCCAGCTGTAGCAGGCCCCCCGCCACCGCCGTGGCGCGGTAGCCGAAGCGCAGAAACAGCCGCCCCGCCACCGAGGCCAGGGCAGACCAGCCCAACACCTGGGGAGTCAGGCTCAGCCCCGCCGCTGTGGCAGGCATGCCCAGCACCCCCTGGACGTAGAGGGGCATGAAATTGATCACGCCGAACATCCCCATGCCCGCCAGCACTGCGGCCACATTGCTGGACCACTGCACCCTCTCCCCCAGAAGCTTCAGATCCAGTACGGGATCTGCGGAACCCCTTTGCTGGCGGACAAACAGCCACAGCACCCCCAACCCCGCCACCAGAAGCACCAAAGTGACAGCCGCCGGGTCCAGCCAGGGCCACGCCGCCCGCAGGGAAGGCGCCAGATCCGGCACACTGGTGCTGCCCAGGGCCAGCATCAGCCCCACCGTAAGCAGCGACGCGGCCGTGACATCCAAAGGCGCCAGGGACGTGGGCACCTGTTCCCGGAAATAGACGAAAATCACGGCCAGCGTCAGGAGGCCAATGGGAACATTGATAAAGAAAAGCCACGGCCATCCGACCGTGTCCACGATGAGACCGCCCAGGAGCGGGCCGATGATGGCGGCCAGCCCCCACATGCCGCTGAAAAGGCCCTGCATGCGGGCGCGCTGCTCGACATCATACAGGTCGCCCACCATGGTGACGGCGATGGGCTGTACCCCGCCGGCTCCCACGCCTTGCAGGGCGCGGGCCGCCACCAGCTCCGGCATACTGCGGGAGATGCCACACAGGGCGGATCCCAGGATGAACAGGCCCAGAGCCACGGAGAACGTGGGCCTGCGCCCCAGGCGGTCCGCCAGGCGCCCGTAAAGCGGCGTGGTCGTGGTGGTGGTCAGCATGTAGGCGGCAAAAACCCACGCGTAAAGAGACAGGCCGCCCAGGTCGGCGGCGATGGTGGGCATGGCGGTGCCCACGATGGTGGAATCCATGGCGGCCACGAACATGCCCAGCATGGCTGCGGCAGTGACCCAGCGGCGCGCCACGGCTGTTGCCATGGTCACAAGCATCTCCTCCGGCAGTATTCCCCAGCAATATTCCTATTTTAGCACCGCGCGGCTGAACGCGGCAGCGCCTTCCTGCCAAAGGCGGCGGATGACGACAGATTGGTGGCGTGCAGCCACATGTGCAGGGGACCGGGGCGGGCGGCGGGGCCCATTACGACCGCATGACCCGTGCAGCCACACGTGCAGGGGACCGGGGATTTTGCTGCGCTTATCCAGCTTGGCTTGGCCCCCCGCAGGCACCCACGCAGGGAACCAGGACGCGCGCGGAGAACCTTGGGGGAACCGACGCGGAGACGCTTGGGGAAATCGACGCGGAGGTCCCGATGGGAACTGAGATATGATAAGATGCTATGGGCGGGTGCCCGTCCAGCCGGAAGGAAAACACCTACCCGGCGGGTGCGTCTTTGGCCGGTGACCGCACTTTGGGCCGGCACACGGCTGGGCCGCCGGTGCCTCACTGCGGGCTGGGCCTGGCTGCGCGTTGGACGTCGCTGTGCGATGGGTCCAACTGCGCGTTGGACCCTGCTGCGCGCTGGACACTGCTTGTTCGGGAGCGGATGACATGCTTCTGCTGCTGTCTTTGGTGGCCATGTTCACAATCGGGCTGCTGGGCTACCTCCTGGGGCCCCTGCTGCCGGCCCTGCAGGCATCGTTGAGGCTGGGCTATACGGTGGCGGGAGCGCTGTTCACAGTGCAGTCTGTGGGGAGCGTTCTGGCGGTGGTGTCGGGGGGCATTCTGGCGGACCGCTACGGGAAGAAGCCCGTCCTGATGGCAGGCGCAGCCATGCTGGCCGTGGGCAGCCTGCTCTTCTCCACGGCTCACGGACTGTGGCCCGTGTTGGTCGCAGCAGCGGTTTTGGGCATCGGTTTCGGTGCCGTGGACGGCGGAACCAATGCGGCACTGACGCAGGCCTATCCGGAGCGCAGCGGCAGCATCCTCAACGCGGCCCACAGCCTGTTCGGGGCCGGGGCGTTGGTGGGGCCGCTGGTGGTGGCGGCGTTGCTGCGGGAACCCGGCGATTTCCGGCGCACGTTCGCGGCCATTCTCGCCTTGCCGGTGGTGCTGCTGGTGTGGGCTGCCCTGACGCGGTTCCCTTCCGGCCCGGCATCCGGCCGGAGGGTGGACGAAAGGCGGATCGAAAGGCAGGCGGCCGAAGGAATGGTGGCCGGCAAGAAGGCGCGAAGGGCGGCCACGACAGAATCGGCCTGGATCCTTCTGCGCCAGCCCGGGTTTGCGGGGATGGCTCTTTTCCTTTTCTTGTATGTGGGCGTGGAGGTCGGCGTCAGCGGATGGATGGTCACCATCTTGGATAAGGTGCACGGCGTCCCCTTGGCAACCGGCGCTGGACTTCTTTCGCTGTTTTGGCTCCTGATGACCCTGGGGCGCCTGCTGGCCGCCCGGATCGCTGCCCGCAGCTCCCTCAGCCACCTGCTGTTGCTGGGGACGGCGGGTGCGGCTTTGTCCGTGGCCGTAGCTGCCACGGCGTCCGCGCCTGCCGCCGCCTCCCTGGCTCTTCCCCTGACGGGATTGTTTCTGGCTCCGCTGTTCCCCACGGGATTGGCCTTGGGCGCCCGGGCGTGCCCGGGCAGTCCCGGCATGGCCAATGGACTGCTCATAGGCATTGGCACCACAGGGGGCGCCCTGCTGCCGGTCCTCATGGGCGCCATGGCTCAGCGCTACGGGCTGCTTTTTGCGTTGATGGGCGCCCTGGCGGGCTTGTTCGGGATGCTGGGGTTGGCGCTACTGGCGGCGCGCTGGGAACGCCAGTGGGCACGCCAGCAAGCGCAGGCCTTGGGCGAGACAGCCCACGCCGGTGCTTGCTGCGGCCCGCGGTGAGGACCGGGGGTGAGACCCTGGCTGCACCCCGAGGGTGGCAGAGACCTTCGCGACGACGTCTTGAGACCGGGGCGGCCAGGCCATCATCCTGGCACGATATGCGCCGACCGCTGGGATGCCGGGGCAAGCATTGACCCGGTTTTGTCCGCTCGGATCTGTCCGCGGAACGTGTTGGCGATGTACCGCGGACACAAGGCCAGATTCCACAGACATGCTGCCAGCTGCAATAGGCCCACCAACACACATCGCGGACAGACCCAGAGCAAATTCAACAAGCGTCTGTTGCCTTGCGCGCAGCCGCAGCATCCTCGATGGAACAGCCCTTCAGCCGCAAGAACCGTGGCTACGCCCCCAGCAGGCGCCGCAGGGCCTCCGCAGGCACGGGCGCCGGCGCCCAGTACCGCTCCAAGGACAGACGAAGAGCGCCCATAACCGGGGCGTGGCGGGCGGGCTGCAGGGTGGCTTCGGGGGCCAGACCAGCCAGTTTGTGGCGCAACTGCCGCCATAGCAGATTGTCGCCCGCCAGAAGCCCGCCCGTGCCGAATACCGGGATGGGAACAGCCGCCCGCGGCCACTGGAGGGCCTGCACCACGGCATGCACAGCCAGCGCCAGTTCACCTGCAGCATACTCCAGCAGGGCTTGGGCCTGATCATCCCCCTCTGCAGCAGCCTGCAAAGCGATGCGGGCAAAGGCGGCCACGGCACCGCGGCTCCACTGGCCGCTGTAAACTTTGGCTACGGCCTCGTCCGCGCGAGTCAGCCCGGCCTGCGCCAAGAAGAGCTCGGTCATCCGCGAGGGCGCGCCCCGCCCGTCCTGGGCCCGCAGGCTGGCGGTGATGACCCGCCGCCCCAGATCGAAGCCGCTGCCCTCATCGCCTAACAGGTAGCCCCACCCACCGGAGCGCGCCTCGCGCCCGCCAGGCCCCACACCATAGCAGAGAGAGCCGGTGCCGGCGATGAGCACGATGCCGGGGTTGCCACCCACTTCGGCAGCCAGCGCGATACGGGCGTCGTGGGTGAGGGTCACGTGCGCACCGGGGAATCGCCGCTGCAAACCCGCCAGCACCTCGCCGTGTACTCCTGGGCGGTCCGCCCCGGCCAGCCCTACGGTAAGGGCACGTAGTCCTCTTAGGTCCGCTCCACCCCCGGTGTCCCGGCCCAAGGGAACACGGCCCGAGGCAGGACGGCTCAAGGCATCCCGGCTCCACGTATCGCGGCCCTGCGCGTCTGCCGCAGCCCGCTCCAAGGCGGTGCACACGGCCTCCAACCCCGTGTCCGGCCCGCCCGCCGTAATATTGGCAGGCCCGGCCTCGCCCCGGCCGACAATCTGTCCGTCTGCAGTGGCCAGCCAGGCCCGGGTGTGGGTGCCACCCCCGTCCACTCCCGCAATGAGGCCGCTCCCTACCTTGTCGGAGGCAGTCCCCGCCGCACCGGCGTATGGGCGGTCGGGGTCATTCGCATGCATATATGTCAGATCCACGATCCTCTGCTCCTTACCCGGCCGGTTCAACCCGGGTTCCATGCAGGGGGCACTAACGGCCCTTAAGAATCACCGCCACCATCTCCAGGGGCTGCCCGCCGAGGGCCTCTACGGCATGTCCCGCTCCCCCGCCGGTCCGGATGGCGTCCCCAGGACCGACCTCCTGTTTCACCCCGTCATCGTCTACCAATCCCCGGCCGGAAAGGATGTAAAAGATCTCCTCCTCGCCCTCGTGGCGGTGGAACCCAATGGACGAACCGGGCGCCAGGCGCACTCGGGCAAACAACCGGGCCTTGGGTTCCAGTTCTGCGGCGCTGAACACGTGGGTGAACTCCACGCTGCCCTGTCCGCCGCGCATGTGCTCCCGCGTTTCTTTGGTCATCTGACCTGCCGTTCGAATCATGGCTCCTGCCTCCCTTTCTGGCAGGGGAGTTCGCTGTGGACTCCGTTCTCACCTCCCGCCAGCCGCCTCAACCCTTGGTCTCAACCCTTGGTGCTGCCCATGGTGAGGCCCGAAACGATAAACCGCTGGAAGGCCATGGCCAACAGCACGGGCGGCAGACTGGCCAGCACGCCGGCAGTGGCAATCTGGTCATAACGGGTGACATACTGGCTCCCCAGCTGAGCGATGAACAAAGGCAAGGTCATGGCATTGGTGGATCGAGTAAAGACCAATGCCAGCAAAAATTCATCCCACGCCAACAAGAAGGCGAGGATCCCGGTAGCCACCAGGCCCGGCGCGCTCAAGGGCAGAATCACCCGCCACAGGGACTGCATACGGGTGCAGCCGTCGATGCGGGCGGCCTCTTCCAGGTCCGGCGGGACCGCCAGGAAGTAGCCGCGCATGATCCAGATCACAAACCCGATGATGAAGGTCGTATACAGAATCACCAAATTGAGCTTGGTGTCGAAGAGATGGAACTCCAGGCCCCAGCCCAGGAAGCGATAGTCAATGAGCGACACGATCACGAAAAACGGAATCACCAGGGCAATGGTGGGCAACATGCGGATCACCAGCAGCGACAAAACCCAGGCGTTCTTATGGGACACAGGCAGCCGCGCCAGAGCGTAGGCTCCCAGAGTCCCGAAGAAGAGGCACACCAGGGTAACGCTTCCAGCCACAACCGTGCTGTTTCGCAGGGCAAAAAGGAACAGCTCTCCCGTTTGTTCCTGCCGTTGAAACAACGCCAGGTAATTGGCGAAGGTCGGCTGCGTGGGCCACCAATGCGAGGCTCGCGGGGCGATCAATTCCTTGTATGGAAAGATGCTCGACAAAAACAGCCACAAGAACGGCGCCAGAGTCCAGAGCAAGATCAGCCCCACCGCCACATAAAGCAAAACTCGCAAAGCCCGTTTTCGCCACACCGGCGGTCGGCGAGCCCCGCGAACGCCAAAACGGCCGGACCGGGCTGGAATTGGCAACGCCATCCATCATCCCTCCGGTTCAATAGGAGTCTTCCGAGTAGAGCATCTTGACGTAAAGCAAGGCCAAGCCCAGGATCATCAACCCGATCAGGAAGGACATGGCAGAGCCGGCCCCAAAGTGCAAGAATTTCATGCCCACCTCGAAGGTGTACACACCCACCACCCGGATGGAATACTGCATGATGATATAAATGATATCGAAGACCCGGAACAGCTCCATGGTGCGCAGCACCAGTACCACCAGGATAATGGGACGCAGCAACGGCAGAGTGATGTGCCACAGGCGGTACCACGCGGAGGCTCCGTCCACCTGCGCAGCCTCATACAAACTGCCCGGGATGGTTTGCAACCCTGCCAGCACCAGCAGCGTCACCAGGGGCGTAACCTTCCAGGTATCCGCCACGATGATCATATGCAGGGCGTCGGTGGCGCCCAGCCATCCCATGAGTGCGCCCAGGATGGGCACGCTCTGGAAAGGCACGTCGAACCCCAGCCAGACCTTGTCCACCTGGGGAGGCAGCAGGTGTAACGTATGCATAAGCCCGTTGAGAGCGCCGTAGTTGGCGCCGGCGTAGATCCATTGCCACATGCGGGCGTTCACCACCGTGGGAACCGCCCAGGGCAGGAGAACCAGCGCGCGCACCCAGTTGCGCCCCCGGAACTCCTGGTTCAAAACCAAAGCCATGCCGATGCCCAGGGCGAGCTCGATCAACAGCGAAACCACGGTGAAATAGAGGGTCAGGCGCACCGCAGGCCAAAACAAATCGTCATGAAACAGAAACTGCGTGTAATTGGCCAGACCCTTCCACTGCAGGGTGATCCCGCCGCCGGTGGGCTCCGCCTGGTGAAGGCTCAGATACAGGGCGAATAAAAGCGGGAAGACCACGACCAGAGCCAGGATGGCCACGCTGGGGGCCAGAAGCCAGGCCGCCAATCTGCGCGGCCCCGGTTCGCTGCGGCGCCTCCGCACCGCTTTTCCCGGGCTTGGCCCAACGCCCGTTTTTAACACATGTTCCTGGAGCGTACCTCCAAGCATACTGATCAGCTCCCAGGCCATTCAGTGCCCCTGCACAAGGGGGACGGCCGCCGGGCGGGAGACCGGCCGGCGGCCGCACATCACATCGGGATCGTTTCAACTGACTTTATTTGGGCCGTGCCAACACTGCATTGATCTCTGCGGCGGCTTTGTCCAGCGCCGCCTTCGGGCTCATCTTCATCTCCAGGGCTTGGTGGATGTAGCGCTGCAGAATGGAGGAAACCTCCGGATAGGGCGGGACCTTGGGCCGGTGATGGACGCTGGCGATCTCTTTGGACTTGATGGGCAGGGTCTTGTCGATGGTCTGGGCGTAGGCGCTCTCTTGCACGGAAGTCCAGACCGGCATCTCCGTCAGAAATGCCCGCTGCACCAACGGGCTCGTAACGAAGCGCACATACTTCCAGGCCAAGTCCTTGTGGCGCGAATTGGCCATGATGGCCGCCCCCTGGAAGCCGCTGACCGAGGCGGTGTTGTACTTGGACTTGCCCAGCTCCGCCTTGGCCACCGGAATCAGCCCCATCTTGGCCTGGCCCACCACTTTGGAGACGGCCGGATCGTTCATGAGACCATACTGGAACGTCCAGTTGGTGGTAAACGCGGCGTTGCCGGAAACAAAATCGTCGCTGGCTGCGTTTTCGTCATTGGTCAGGCATTTCGGGTTGGCCAGCCCTTCCTTGAGCAGAGACACCATGAACTCCAACGCCTTCAATCCCGCCCCTGTGTTGAAAACGGGTTTGCCATGGGCATCGAAGGTATCCCCACCGAAGGCCCCGGTGAGCCAGACGAATTCGCACACCAGGCCTTCCTTCTCATTCCAGGAGTCGGTCCAGGGATACTTGACGATGCCCTTGGCCTTCATGGCCTTCATCTGTTCCACCATTTCTTCCAAGGTCTTGGGCGGTCCGGCAAAACCGGCCCGTTTGATCATGTTCTCGTTGTAGAAGAAAAGCTGGAAGTTGGCCAGGAACGGCATGGCCCACACATGGCCGTCGTAGGTGAACGCATCCCAGATGGCAGGGGCGATGTCCTTCTTCATCTGCGGCGTGATGTACTTGTCCAGCGGCACCACCATTTTCTTGGAGGCGAATTCAGCAGTCCAGATCAGGTCCAGCAGAATCACATCGTACGTTGCCACCGGCGAAACCGCAGATGCCACGACCTTTTCGTGCTGCTCGTCATACTTCACGAAGGTCAGATTCACGCTGTCCCCGGTCAGAAACTCGAAGAGGTCCGCCATGGCCCGGATGTCATCGGGCTGATAGCCGGCCTGAGCCATGTACAGCACGTTCAGGCTTTCCTTCGCCAGGGAAGCCGGGCTCAGAGCCACGAAAACCAGCAATACCAACGCCAAAGCCAGAGCCAGCCTTTTCACCTGAATCTCCTCCTTTTAGTGAAATGGGGTCGCTTTATCAGCCAAGGCTGCGCTGCCGTCGAGGCCGGCGCCGCCTGTGCTGCCGGGAGCCTGTTGGAAGAAACGGCGCAGGACCAGCGCCGCGCCCCCCAGGGCAACGGCGTCGGGGCCAAGGGAAGAGGGTACGATCTTTGCACCGCCGGCCAGTGCTTGGAAGGCCCGCGCCTGGGCCGTAGCGGCGATCGCCGGGAAGAGATCCGGGAATGCCGTAGGAAAGCGGCCGCCGATGACAATCAGCTGGGGATTGAAAAGGTTGATCATCGCCGCCACCCCGATGCCGATGTAGCGGCCGGCTTTCTGGAGCAAGGAAACCGCCAGGGGATCCCGCTGTACAGCCGCGGCCAGCAGGACGTCCGGGTCGATGGCCTCCAGGCGGCCCTGAACGATCTCGGCCATCCGGCTGGGGTGCCCTTTCCGAATCTCGCGCACGGCCTGGGGAACCAGCCCAATGGGAGCTGCCACGGCTTCCAGGCATCCGTAGTTGCCGCAGTTGCAGCGGGGACCCTCCATATCCACGGTGATGTGGCCCAGCTCGCCGGCGGTGCCGCGGGCCCCCCGGTAAAGCTCCCCATCGGCCACCAGCCCGCTCCCCACGCCGGCGTCCACCAGCACGAAAAGCAAATTGTCAGTTTCACGGCCTACGCCCAGCCACCGCTCTGCCCAGGCCGCGGCATTGGCGTCGTTTTCAATCCAACAGGGAAGGCCGAGCGCGTCACGCAGCCAAGGGCGTAGGGGAACTCCCTCCCAGCCTGGGAGGTTGGGGGAAAACAGGACAGTTCCGGTCTCATAATCCACCGGGCCAGGGACCGTGACGACCACCCCCAGGGTTACGGCCTGTGGGGGCAGCTGCGCACGGAGCCGGCCCAGAAGGTCCACCGCCAGCTGAACGGCCTGCCTTGGACCCAGCCCACCGGGGCCTTGACCGGCGGCTTCCCCGGGCACTGAAAGGGATGGGGTGCCTTCCGCGGCAACGCCTTTGGGGGTAGGTGCGGTGAGACGGGCACAGACGGATCCGGACAGATCCACCGCCAACGCCACCGTCTCGGACACCCCGATATCCACGCTCAGGGCGAAGAAATGGGTGCGCGACAGCTGGAATAGCACAGGCCGCCGCCCGCCCCGGGATCCGCCGATTCCGGCCTGCTCCACGAGATGCAGCTCCTCCAGCTGCCGGCAGCACGCCGATACTGTAGCGGGGGTCAAGCCTGTTCGCCGGGATAGATCGATGCGCGCCACGGGCCCAAAACGGCGGATGCAGTTCAGCACCGAATTGGCGTTGAACGCCCTTACATCCTCGGGGGCCAGGCGCTGGGCATCCTGATTCAAGACGGGCAGCTTGTGAAGCCGGTTCTTGCCCACGGAGCCCACCCGGATTCCTCTTTATTTATGTCCTAAAATAAGTTTTGTATATATATCCTAATTCAACAACTATATTCCATACTTTCAACACCACCCTGAAATTTCCTGCTTGAACTGAGGGACCGGGGGTTTTTTTTTGCGGCTACCTGGCTTGGCCGGGCGCAAAGTCCTCCGGATAACCGCAAAGGCCTCCGGCTAACCCTTCACCGCCCCGGCACTGATCCCGTTGATAATGTATTTCTGCATGAGCAGGTAGAATAGGATTACGGGCGACGACGACAATACTAGCGACGCCATGGCCAGAGAGTACTGCTGCCGATACATGCCGAAAAACCCGAACTGCGCCAGCTGCAGGGTGGACTGCTTGGGCAAAATCAACAGAGGCAGCAGGAAGTCGTTCCAGATCCACAGGACGTCCAACACTGCCACCGTGGCCGTGATGGGTGCCAGCAACGGCAACACGATCTGGAAGAAACGCCGGAACATGGAGGCGCCGTCGATGGCCGCCGCCTCTTCGATCTCCACGGGCACGCCCTTGATGAAGCCGTGGAACATGAAAATAGCCAGCGGACAGCCCAGCCCGATGTAGATCGGGATGATTCCCAGGACGCTCAGGAGGTTCAGGTTCTTGGCGTTTACAAACAGCGGCACCATGATGGCCTGGAACGGCACAACCATGGAAAACGTGAACAGAAGGAACAACGCCCAGCTGATGCGCCATTTCGTGCGTACCAGGATATAGGCGGCCATGGAGCTCACCAAGAGGATGCCCGCGGTGCTCAGCACCGTGATCACGAACGTGTTGAAGAACACCACCGGGAAGCGCGTTTCTTTCCAGGCTTCCACATAATTGCTGAAGCTGAGGGACGTGGGCAGCGAGATCGGATTACTCGTGATCTCGGGGTCCGGCTTGAAGGAGTTTAGCAGCGTCAGCAAACCCGGAAACAAGAAAAAGAACGCCGCCACGAGCATGACGATCTCCAGCGCTACCAACGCCCGCTTTCTGGCGGAAAGCGATGGTCCGGGCCTCCGGCCCACCCGCGGCTTCTCCCGCAGCCACGCCTGCGCGCCCGCTGACGCCTTATCTGCCATCGGCTTGCTCATAGCTCCACTTCCCTCCGCTTCATAAGCCACAACTGAGTCCCTGTGATGACCATGATGATCAAACACAGAAAAACGGCCTTGGCTGTCGCGTACCCAAACTGATTCTGCATGAAGGCGTTATTGTAGATATCGATCACCACCGGGGTCGTGGCATAGCCAGGCCCGCCGCCGGTCAATGCATAGATGACATCGAATGTCTTCAGAGAATTCGCCAGGCTGTAAAAGAGGCAGATGGTGAAGGCCGGCAGCAAAAGCGGCAGCTTCACATGTACCAGGCGCTGCCAGGGGCTGGCGCCGTCCACTTCGGCACCTTCCAACACGTCCGTGGGAACCGTCTGCAGCCCGGCCAGGTAAATGATCATCAGGTACCCTGCCCCTTGCCAGACGCTGACCATGACCACAGCCCAAGGGGCCAGGTCCGGGCTTCCCAGCCACACCGGAATGCCTGTCAGGGCCGGGAAGATGAGCCGGAACACGAACGACCAGATGAACGCCACGATGATCATGCTCAGCACGTTCGGTAGAAAAAAGATGGAGCGCAGGAGGTTGCGGGTCCGCAGCTTCATGTCCAGGATCACAGCCAGCAAAAGGGCAAAGAAATTGGACAGCAGCACGTTCATAAACGTGTAGAATAGCGTGAAGCCGATGACGCCGGGGATGAACTCATTCGTATACATATTCCGGGCCAGGATTCCCTTCAGCCTTTGAGCCGCCGTGTCGCTCAACCCGCCCCTGAGGACATAGGCGCCGCGATCGGAGCTGTAGGCATAAGCCCATTGGACGAAAGCCTTCTCGTCCTTGTGGGTAAGATGTGGGAGCAGATCCCTGCGGAAAGTGGCAGGGCCCAGGGTGGAAGGAAGATCGGCGAATTCGTTGAACAGGAACCTCTTCTCGAAACGCGGCATGAAACGGGTGTCGTTCTTGAACATGTCCACAAAGTTCTGGAAGCCGATGAACTTGATGGAAGAGATCCCGACGGACTTCAGGATGCCTTTGATCTTCTGTCTTTCACCGTTGGTCAGTTGCCGTGTTTTCCCGCCTTCCTGCACCCAGCTTTGCAAATTGTAGTATTGTCCTGAACGATCCAGCACGTAATAGCGCTGCAGGTACCGGGCGCTGCGCGGGTCCTTCAGTTTTGCCAGGACCTCCTGCTCGAAACGGGCCTTCTCCATGTTCAGAGGGATTTCCGGCACGATGCCGTTCCAGTCGGTAAACGAATACTGGACTCCTTCGATGAAGGGCTTGATGAAAAACAGGCTGTAGAGCAACAGCGCCGGTAGCAGAAACAGAATGAGATTGACCACTTTGCTGAACCGAGACGAAACCATGTTGTCTCCCCTCCGGGCGAGAAGAGGGACAGGCGGGCCCTTCAGGTCCACGGCCTACGTCCCCGGCGACCGGCGTCTCAGCGGACCCCGAGACGCGCAGCCGCGCAGCCGCGCAATCGCGAAGACGCGCAGCTGCGGACCCGCGCCTGTCCCTCACTACGGTTACTTGCTGATTTCGCGCCGCCAGACCTCGTCAATGTACTGGATGACCTGGTCCGGGTTCTTGCGCCCGAACACATACTCCTGGGCGCCATTCTTGCAGGCGTCCTCAAACACCGCTACGGGATACATGGAGAACGCCCACGGGTTGGTCTCCCCCTTGTTGAGGTAGGACACCAGGTCCTGGAACGGCGCATCCATGGAGCTCACATCTGCGCCCTTGAACGTCGGCACCAGCTTGCATTTCTCAACCCAGATCTTCACGGCTTCCGGCGTGGCCAGCCATTCAAGGAACTCCTTGGCCGCCTTCATCTTTTCTGGGCTGGAAGTGGACGAGATGGCGAAAGTGGAATCCACATCGGCAAACAGCTTGTTGGCCTGCGGGTTGTCCGTGGCCGGGAACGGGATGAACCCGCATTTCAGCTTGGGGTTGGTCGTAATGGCCGCTCCGTATGACCACAGACCCTGGACCATCATGGCTGCCTTGCCGCTGGCGAAGGCCGCCTGTTGCTCATTCCAATCCATCTCAGCGGCGTTGGGCGCCGAGTTGGCCTTGTAGAAATCCAGGATGCGGAACAGCTGCGCCTTGTTGATCGGATCGGCGAAGGAGGCCTTCCCCTCGTTCATCTTCTCCAGCCACGGCATGAGTTTGGGGCCCGCCAGGGTCGTGTGCACCATGGAAATGAAGTGGCCCAAGGACCAGTTGACTTTGAACATGGACGCGAATGGCGTAACCCCGTGCTTCTTCAGGGCGTCGCACACCTTCACCAGCTCGGAGAAGGTGCGGGGCGGCTTGAGACCGTATTTGTGGAAGATGTCCTTGTTGTAAATGATACCGATGCCCGCAACATCCATAGGCAGGGCATACACTCGGCCTCGGTAGGTCACAGCATTCAGGGTGCTGGGTACAACCTTCTTGATGACCGGCTCGTTGGTAAGGTCCGCCAGCCACCCGGCCCGGGCGAACTCGAACACGGCGGAGTACGACTGCAGCTGAATGATGTCCGGGGCCTTGCCGCCGGCCATACGGGTCCGCAGCACGGCCATGCTCTCATTGGGGACGATCTCCAGGCTGATGGTGACATTCGGGTGGCTCTTGGTGAAAGCCGCCGTGAGCTCTCCCATCTGCTTCACGATCTCCTGCTTGTAAAAGAACAGGTCCAGGTTGACCTTTTCCGCTGCCAGGGCTGTGGCGGCGTTGCCTAATAATAGGCCTGCCAGCAGAACGCCTAGCAACAACTGCTTCAACTGCTTCCCTGCCTTGCCTGTCATCATGGATTCCCCTCCCGTTTGGTGGCCCTGCGCCGTCTCACAGCTGGCGCCGGCCGTAATCTGAGTTCCGTGGGTGCGCGCGCCAACGTTTGCACATACACTAAATACTCCATCCGGAAGCGAATTCCTTCCTGGGTAACTATCGGCAGCCAAGAAATTGCTATGTGCAATGGATACCATAGCCTGGGCCGGGGGAGGACGCCGCGATCCCGGGGTTGCGGGCCGTTGTCCTCACCTGGGCACTGGGGCGGGTGGTGCCCCCCGGCCCGCAGCGGCTTTCCGGCCTGGTGGACGACCCCTGCGGTGGCGTTGCTGGTGTTCCCCTTGTCGCTGCGGCGGCACGACTGAGAAGACGGCCGGCGCAAGGAGATTGTGGCGGGTGGGAGCAGGCAGTTGGGTAAAGCAAACGGCGGTTGGGCAGGCCATGCGCGTTGACAGACCCACCGCCGTCTGTTAAAATTACTCTTGCATCCGAGCGTCCGCGCCTGCTCGACCATCAGCGCGGGTGGCGGCTCCGATGCCCCCCAAGGTACGGGCCGAAGTGGCGGAATTGGCAGACGCACTTGACTCAAAATCAAGCGTGGTTGACCCCACGTGGGGGTTCGAGTCCCCCCTTCGGCACCAAGAATGCAGCGGCAATGGGAGTGTTCGCCGGAAACGGCTGTTCTTACGAACAGCCGTTTCCGGTGTTTTAAGGACAGTTGCCTCGCAATTGGCTCACAGAATTTCGTGACCTTGAAAAGTGGCTCCTGGAGCTGGTTTCCGAAGAAGAGACTTTCGAGTTCTCATAGGCCGGTCTCCCGGCATGACTGCCAGGGACGTCCGGGCTTGGGTGGCCCCCAGGCCCGGATTTGTTTTGGTCTGCGGTTTGGGAGATTCGACGGCGTCGGCCACGCTGCGCGGCACCATCCCCCGCGTGAGCCAGGTTAGCCGCCGACGTTCTTCGCTTACAATCCTGTGTTTAAGCTTCCCTACTGCAGCCAGCCACTGTTGGTCTCACAGCGGCAGTACCTACGCTCCGGTCCCCGCCGGGCCCCGGCGGCCGCCCTGGAGCCGCACGTATACATTCCAACGACGATCGAACACCCAACGACGATCGAACGCGTGCGGAAGGACCGGGACCCGCAGATGGGGTGGGTTGAGCAAGACGCGCATACTCAAATCATCACCCGGTGGTAGGTCTTTCCTGCGGCAATTTGAGCCACGACGACTGCGGCCAGAAGAATCAGCCAGTCGGACCATTCTCCCGGCGCGCGGCCCGTGACCAGATAGCCCCGTAGGAGGCTGACCATGTAACTCAGGGGATTGAACCGCGCCACCCAGCGCAGCCAGTCCGGCATGATCTGAATGGGGTAGATGGCGTTCGAGGCAAAAAACAGCGGCATCGTCATCACCTGGCCCATGCCCATGAAGCGTTCCCGGGTCTTCACCGCGATGGCGATGAGCATGGATAGGGTGGCGAAAAGCGCCGCACCCAGGATCACCGTGGCCAGGCTGCCCAGTACGCTTGTCACGCTCCAGTGGAGGTGAACGCCCAAAGCCAGTGCCAGCAGAAGAACGACCGCTGCTTGGCTCAACGCCCGCACCCCAGCCCCGAGGCCTTTTCCGGTGACAAAGGCGGCCCGGGGAACGGGCAAAACCAGGAACTTCTGCAGGATCCCCGCGTCGCGGTCCCATATAATGTTCAGACCGTAGAAAATGGCGATGAACATCACAGATTGGGCCAAGATCCCTGGGGTCATGAAGGTCAGGTAGTTGACGCCGCCGGTGGGGATCGCGCGAATACGCGAAAACGCCTGTCCGAACACGAGAAGCCAAAGAGCGGGCTGAACCGCCCGCGTCAGAAGCTCCGTCGGGTCATGGCGCAGTTTACGGATCTCCATCTCCCCGACCACCAGCGCATCGTGGATATAGGCCCTCACCTGTTCAATCGGGCCCGGTGCGCACGTAAGCTCCTTAGTCAAATCGCTGGAGCCGCTTGCGAAGCTGCCGGACATCATGAAAATCGCCTCCGGATTCCAGAGTGTCCCCCGTCACTGCAGTGAAAACGTCCTCCAGAGATGCGTCTTCCCGGCCCACTCTGTGCCTGAGCTGGGCGAGGGTGCCGATGGCACCGATGCGGCCGTGGTTCATGATGGCCACCCGGTCGCAATAGGCCTCGGCTTCCTCCATGTAGTGAGTGGTGATCAGGATCGTCAGGCCCGTCTCAAGGCGAAGCTCCGCCAACATCCCCCAGATGGCGTGGCGCGCTGTGGGGTCCAGCCCTACCGTGGGCTCGTCGAGAATCAGAAGACGCGGTTGGTGCAGGATGGCCTGGCCGACCTCCAGCCGGCGCACCATTCCGCCGGAGTATTCCCGGACCAACTGGCCGGCAGCCTCTTCCAGGCGGAGAAGCGACAGTATCCGGGCGATGCGGCGCTGGCTTTCCACCTTTGGGAGACCCAGCAGCTTCGCGGTGATCAGGAGGTTCTCATAGCCTGTCAGCGTCCCGTCTGCCGACAGCGTCTGGGGTGCGTAGCCCAGAAGGCGGCGGATCTGGGCGCCGTCCCTGCGCACATCCAGGCCGGCGATGCGCGCTTCTCCCGATGTGGGCGGGATCAGAGTGGTCAGCAACCGGATGGTGGTGGTCTTTCCGGCTCCGTTGGGCCCCAGCAGCCCGAAAACCTCGCCTTCCTGAACGTCGAAGTCGATTCCATCCACCGCCGTATGCCGGCCAAAGCGCTTGACCAGTTGGTGGACCTCAATGAGCGCGCCCGTTTTCCCTCACCTCTCCTGCTGAACCTCTTCTGCTGACAGCAGGCGGGCCAGCAAGCGTTCCAGCTCGTCCTGTTCCGCTCCGCTCAAGGGGGAAAGCAGCCTGGCCCATTCCCGGCGCTGCTGATCGTGCCAGGATGCCAGCTTCAGCCTCCCCGCCTCGGTGAGGCTGACCAGGACCACGCGTTCGTCCTCCGTCTGGCGGTGCCGGCATACCAGCCCTGCCCGCTCCAGACGCTGAACCGCCAGGGTAGCGGCGCTTTGCCCAATCTCCATGGCGTCGGCCAACGCGGTGACGCGCATGGGCCCATTGCGCTCCAGGCGGCGCAGAAGCCAGAACTGCTCGTGGGTCAGCTCGCCCCGGTGCACGGGGCTCGTGCGCCTCCGGACCAGGCGGCAGAGCGCCAGAAACAGTTCCACCAGAGAGGCTCGCACCGCCTCGGGATCTTCCACCTGTGGTTCACCTCTGCGGCCAATTATATTGGCCATAAATCTTTTTGTCAACGCAACGCTCCCCCGCCCGTGCGGCACAGACGTCTCAGGAGAGCGCCATGCTTGGGTGAGCGCCGTGTTTAAGCGGGCGCCCTATTTGCCGCCGCCTCCTCCGCCCGGGGCGGGCTGACCTGCAGCCCGCTCCGGCCAGGCGTTCGAGCCCCGGGGCCAGCCCGGACCGCTCACAGCCGGACCGCTCACAGGGCGCTGGCCGCCGCCACGGTTCGGCGGGGCTCCTCGACCGGGCCCGCCCGCTGTTCTGTCAGCGCGCCTTTTCCTGAATCCGCCAGGTGCAACCCGGCCACCAGCTGCCGGGTACTCTCTGCGTCGGCGATCCAATAACTGACCCCGCCGATGTAGGAGGCAACCCCGGGAAGCGTATGGAAGCTCAGGGCAGGATGATGCAAGAGAATGCTCCCTGCGCGGACCAGGGTGGCGACGGGGGCATCCGTTTGCACCGCCGTCAAAAGCGTGGGCAAGAGCAGGAGGAGACGTGGGGACCGGGAAAGCCACTGGGCCAAGGACGTGGCGACAAAATCCTGCTGGCGGGAAATCCGCCCGATGTCCCCGCGCCCGTCCGCTCGCCAGCGTACGTACCCAAGGGCTTCCTCTCCGTTCAGATGCTGCTCGCCGGCACCAATATGTATGGAGAGACCGGCGGCGTGGTCCTCATAATCCATGGGCTGCCGTACCTGGAGGGTGACGCCGCCCAACAGGTCGATGGCTTTCTGAAACGTGGCGAAATCCGTCTTCACAAAGAAGTCCGGGCGAATCCCGACAATATCCGTCACAGCCTGTTCCA
This sequence comes from Bacillota bacterium, assembly GCA_014896355.1. Taxonomy (GTDB): domain Bacteria; phylum Bacillota; class UBA5301; order Bu52; family Bu52; genus Bu52. The sequence continues at coordinate 7,924 of JADBKO010000036.1, read as the reverse complement.
GTAGAGGCATGCCCCCGTAGACGTTGGCTGCGTTGATTTTGAACGGCCGGGGCGAAGCACCCTTGGAAACCGCCATGACCACCCGGGTGTCCCGGGGGACCCACAGAAAGACTATCCGCTTGGCCGCCTCGTCCAGGTGCACCAGGACGATGACGTCTGTCCGGCGGCCTCCTGCGTCGGTGGCAGCCACCAAGATATTGGTGACGCCCCCGGCCGGGTGGGAAATACTCGCCGCAGCGCCGCCGGGTGCGCCGGGCGCGCCGAGCTGGCCGGGATGGACGGGCTGGCCGGGCTCGCTGGCGAGGCGTGGCTCTGCCGGGAGAGCCGGCGGCCTGCCGTTTGGTGGCCCGGGGGCCTGCGGCCTGCGGGCCAGGGCGCTTCCCTCTGTCTTGTGGCCCGCGGACGGGCCGGGATGGCGGGAAAGAGGGGGCGGGCGCAGACATCCGGATGACAAAGAGACGATCACGAAAAGCGCCGCCAACACCGCCATCGCGGCACAGGCTATGTAGCACCACGGTTGCCGGAAACGCCCACCCCGCGACCACGCCATGCCCCTCACCCCAGGCCAAGTCTTCAGATTGCTCCATAAGCTCTTCGCCAGTTTTCTTGCTTTCCCTCCAGATGGATGGGTCTGTATGGATGGGTCTGTCCCCCCTCGATCTGGGCAAGAGAAGGAGTGGGCCACTCCGGCGGCGAACAATGGCCATGAGGCTACGCGGCATGTGGCACGGAACGCAAAGGAGGTGGGCAAACCGCCATGAGAAGCCGGGGCCGGAAACACCGGGTCCAGGTGCGGACGGGACGGAAAAACGTCATCCAGCTCTGGCCTCCTTTGCTGCTTGGGCTGGTGGCTCTGATTTCCGCCGCATCCGTGGCGGCCGAGGCCTTTGCTGCTCTGCCCGCCCCTCTCCCACCGGTGAGCGCCGAGTCCTACGTCCTCATGGATGAGGATTCCGGCCAGATCCTGGCGGCGAAGAATCCAGACGAGCGCCGCGCGCCGGCCAGCCTCACCAAGATCGTGACTGCAGCTGTGGCGCTGAACACCCTGCCGGCTACGGCGGCGGTCCAGGTCCGTTCGGCGGCAGCGGCCATGCAGGGATCGCGCTTCGGCCTGCGCGCCGGAGATCGGGAGCAGCTTTGGAAGCTTTTCTACGGAATGTTGCTGCGCTCTGGCAACGACGCCGCCGTAGCCATCGCGGAGTCTGCCGCAGGCTCGGTCCCGCGGTTTGTATCTTGGATGAACCATTGGGCGAAGGCCATGGGCGCTCGCTCCACACATTTCGCCAATCCGGACGGATTGCCAGCGGCAAGTCATTACTCCACCGCCCGGGATCTGGCGGTGCTGGCCCGCGCTGCCCTGAGAAACCCCGAGTTTGCCAAGATCGTCCGTACCAGGCGGCGGGCGGTTTCCTGGAACGGAATACCCCGCGTCATCTCCAACATCAATCGGTTCGTGGGGGACTACGCCGGCGCAACGGGCATCAAGGCCGGATATGCGGGTAGCGCCGGCTTCTGCCTAGCTGCTTCCGCCCAGCGCGGCACCCGGCGGCTGATCCTTATCCTGCTGGGTTGCCCGTCCAGCTCCCGGCGCTGGGAGGATGCCTCCGTCCTGATGAACTATGGTTTCCGCAACTATGAAGCCCTGGCCTGGCTTGCCAGGCACTCCGAAGCACTCCCGGTGGGCGGCATAGGCACCGCCCTGCCCTCCAAAGGAATGCCCAGGCTGCCAGCCAGCGGAGACCGCCCGGGTTCCAGCACGGGTTCTTACGCCGTGCGTCCTGGGGACACGCTCTGGGACATTGCCCGGCGCTTCGGCATATCGGTGAGCCTTCTCAGCCGCGTCAACCGCATTCCTCTGTCGGGCCGGATCCAACCCGGCCAACGCCTGATTCCCGGGGTGCCCCGCAGGCTGCACGGCCTGGGCCCTTCCGTCCGGAGCCGGAGGGGGCATTGCGGCGTGTGCCTTGCCCTACGATCGCAGCACCAACGATCGCTGCACGGCAGGGTATGGGGCAGGCTCCCACGCCGGTAGAGGTGACGGAACCTGCCTGCGTGTGGAGGAATCAGGCGTTGGCCGGGCTGGGGAGAAGTCTCTCCATTGGCCGGGGAGGGCCGCATCGGTGGCTGCACCTTCCCGCCTCAGGCGCTTTACTCGTGTCGCAGGCGCGTCCTTGCCTATTTGCATGTTTGACAAACAGGAGGCAGCCTATGACGTACGTGTTCTACGTTTTGCTTTCTGCTCTAGCCGGAATGGCGTTGCTCACGACAGCTTTGGTTGCGTGGCAAGGAGATTCTGATATCCGTCTGACTTCCCCTGCCTCCTGGGTGACAGAGGAGGAAGCGGCGGATCGCTTGCGCATCCGTTTCACCTCAGAGTTCGTCAACCAGGGGCGGCAGAATGGGATGATCGTGGACGTCTGGGTCCGGCCGGAACATCTGGGCACCGTGATGAACGGGCTGACGATCAGTAGCCGCGTGGCCGCCGTGAACGGAGCGGTGCGTTCCGACGGCTATTGGGAGGCCCTCATCCTGGCCAAAGGCAGGAGATGCCCGTTCCAGATGGACTTGATCTTCTGGGGCTCCCCGGAGGTCCTGGCCGAGGTCAAGCTGCTGCCGGCCATCCCGCTGGTTTTCCACTACAAAACCATCGGGCGGAGCGGGTTGCGTGTGCGGCTGGACGAGACCGCCATTCCTTTGCCTGCGGCGGCTCTCTGCGCGGCGCCGGGCATTCCGCAGGCAAAGGCCCCCTCTTCTGAGGTGGGCTCTGTGGTGGGCTCTGCGGCGGGGCTGCGCTACCGCTGCATTCCTACCTGCATCCTGAAGCCGGGTGACGACATCGTGGCGGCCATCCGCCGGTTCGCTGGGCCCCATCTGGCGCCCGGAGCGGTGGTGGCCGTCTCAGAGACCGCCCTGGCGGTCACCCAGGGGCGTCTCAGGCGGCCGGAGCACGTCTCCCCTGGCTTGTTGGCGCGGCTGCTTTGCCGCCTGGTGGATCAATCCGGGAGCCTGTCCTCCCCCTATGCTCTGCAGATGGTCATGGAGGAGGAGGGCACCTTTCGGGTCTCTGTGGCGTTCTTGCTTGGAGGGCTGAGCAGGATCTTGCTGCGCCGCCGCGGGGATGTGTACCGCCTGGCCGGGAGCCAGGCGCGTCTCATCGACGATGTGACGGGCACACTGCCGCCCTTCGACAAGCATATCGTGTTGGGCCCGGGCCGGCGAAGTGGTGCAGCGCATCCGGCGCGAGCTGGGAGTAGAGGCCGCCGTGATCGACGCCAACGACTTGGGCAAGGTCTACATCGTAGCGTGCACCAGCGGCGTGGACCGGAACAAGCTCGAGGAGGTTTTCCGGACCAACCCCTGGGGAAACGCGAACGAACAGACGCCCCTGATGGTTCTGGAGGCAGGTACAGGGCTGCAGGCGGATTCTTTGGCTATTTCTCCGCAACCCGCCTGAGGGGCGTGGGATGGAGGCGGAGAGTCCAGTGGCAAAGGCTATGAGCGCCGGAAAAGCCAGGAAAACACCACTACGGGTTGTGCTGGGGCTGGCGAGCCTCGTGCTGGCGGCAGGGGCGTGGCCTACCGCTGCGTCCGCAGCGCGTGCCGCCACCCTGTATCCAGTCTATGTAGACGGGAGCATGCCTGCCGGTGCGGAATCGTCGCTACGGGGCGGATGGTTCCGCATGCGGCGCTCTTTCCTCGCGGCCCAAAGCACGGTGGCCGGGCACCTGGCTGCGCTGGGCGGCGAACTGGTCTACCATGGCCGCGCCCATTTGCCCCTGTGGCAGGTACTGGCCAACGACCGGGTTCCTCCCCCAGCCGCAGCTCCACAAGGCGGCCTGGACCTTGGGAGGGTCCAGGGGCAGGCCGGTTGGCCGGCGGCGGCGCGGGGCTTGCGCTGGCAGGGGGCGCCGGTGCAGCCGTCTCGAAGCGGGACAGGCGTGCCCCATCTGGACCGTGAAGTTCTGGACCGCGAAGTGCCCGTGGTCGCCCTGACCTTTGATGACGGTCCGGATCCCCGTTTTACCCCGGCCATCCTGGATATACTGCGTCAAGAGCATGTGCCCGCCACCTTTTTCGTGGTGGGCCGCAACGCTCTGCTCTATCCGGATCTGGTCCGGCAGGAACTGGCCGACGGCCACGTGGTCGCAAACCATACCTTCGACCATCTGACCTTGGCGGACGCAGGGCCGGAACAGATCCGCTCGGAAATCCGGATGGGCCAGGAAGCCATTCAGGAGGCGGGTGGCGGTACACCGACCCTTTTTCGCCCGCCGGACGGCCTGATCAGCGCGGCTCTGCCAGCGGTAGCGCGGGAATTGGGCTATCGCGTGGTGCTGTGGAGCGCCGCGGTGGAAAACCATACGGCGCCTACCCCTGTGCTCATGGTCCGGCGGGTGCTGCGGCTGGTGCGGCCGGGGAGCATCATCCTGCTCCATGACGGCCGGCTGGACCGCACTCGCACGGTAGAGGCCCTTCCCCTCCTCATTGAACAGCTCAAAGCCCGGGGATACTTCTTCGCCACGGTCCCGGTGATTCTGGGCCCACAGGCAACTCCGGGGAACGGACGGTGAAGCTGTGCTCTCCAAGTCGCTTTCAGCGCGCCTAGCGCTGGCGGTTTTATGGCTGGCCGTAGCGCTGACCACCGGTTGCGCTGGAACGGCGGCATCGGCCGGCGTCCGGCCGGCTGCGGGCGTGCTCCCTGCCTCCTTCCAGGGCGCGGCGGCAGTCCTCACCTACCACCATCTCAGCCCGGTCCCGTGGGGCCGGGATACCATCACGCCTAGGCTTTTCCGCCGGCAGCTGCTGCTTCTGCGTGCTTCCGGCTACCACTTCGTTTCCCTGGAGGAAGTCGCCCAGTTCTACCAGGGCTTCCGGCGGTTGCCGCCCAACGCCGTGGCCGTCACATTCGACGATGGATATGAAAGCTTTTACACCTACGCGGCGCCGGTCTTGCGCCAATTGGGCATACCGGCCACGGATTTCATCATCGTGGCCAATGTGGACGGGCTGAATCGCCGGCCCCACATCCCGGCCCTCACCTGGGAACAGATGCGCGAGTTGGAGAAAACCGGCCTTTTTCGCTTCGAGCCCCATACCTTCTCCAGCCACTTCCTGGTGCGCATCCACGGGCTGTGGGGGATGCGCCGGGAGCCGGCACTGGTGGCCTGGGTGAATCCCGCCACCGGCCTGCCGGAGTCTATTTCGCTTCATGTGCGGCGGGTTCAGGCGGACCTGCAACGTGCCCGGAAGGAAGTCGAATGGCATTTGGGTGGCCGGCGCACCCTGCTGGCCTGGCCGTACGGCGCGTATGATTGGGCTGCCCGTTTAGCCGCCGGGCGGGCTGGGTACCGGCTGGTATTTGGGACCAAACCCGGCTTAATACGGTGCACCTCGGACCGGTACGATCTGCCCCGCATCAATGCCGGATCCCCCCTGGTCACGCCGGTCCGCTTGGCTCTTGCCTTGCGGCAGGCTGCCCGTGACCTACGTGGGGTGGGGATGAAGCCGGCCGTGGTGCCGGTGGCGCACGACCTTCACTAGAGGCACAGAGCCGGGCCCCCGGCGGCAACGTCAGGAGTTGTATGGATATGCACCGAATGGATCGATCAAGAGCCCGGTGCGGGCGCTGCCAGATCGGGAATCGCACCTGTTGCGCCGGCGACGTTCTGGCTCACGTCCTGGCGGTGCTGGTGGTCGCCATGGGCGTGGCCAATATCCTGTCGGCTTGGTCACCGGTGCCCCCGGAGCGTATGGCCTTGCTGCGGCAGATGCTGCCTCTGGCCGTGCGCTCGGGCAGCCGCACTTTGACTGTGTTCACCGGCCTCAGCCTGATCCTGCTGGGCCGTGGACTGTTTCGCCGCAAGAAACAGGCCTGGGCTCTGACCATGATTCTCCTGAGCGTCTCGGTGGTGACCCATCTCCTCAAGGGGCTCAACGTGGGGGAGGCGCTTTCCGCCCTGGTTTTGGCCGGCCTCCTCTGGAATGCACGCCGCCATTATGTTGTCTTGCAAGAGCCGACTTCCCTTCGGCAAACCGTTGCGGCTGTTCTACGGATGACGGGGGTCATGCTGGGATACGGCCTGGTGGGGCTCTGGGTTCTTCGCCACCAGTTCCGGCCTGCGGCCGCTCCCACCCAGATGTTCTGGGAGCTGATCAGCGTGTGGTTCACCATGGGGAGCGGGCCCCTGATGCCGGCGACCCACCGCGCGGCATGGTTTGTCGGCTCCCTGGACGGTTTGGCTGCCCTGACGGCACTCTATGCCGTTGGCATTCTGTTGCGGCCGGTTCTGTTTTCTTCCCACCGCGATGAAGAGGGCCGGCAGCGCGCTGCGCAGCTTTTGGCGGAATACGGCGGCGAACCCCTGTCGCACTTTGCCCTGGCTCGCGACAAACTGTATTACTTCGGCCCGGGCGGACGATCCTTCGTGGCGTTCCGTGGCATCAGCAATGTGGCCCTGGCCTTGGGAGATCCCGTCGGCGATCCCGGGCAGATTCCGGACGCCGTGGCCTCGTTTCAGGCATGGTGCCAGGAGCGGGACTGGATTCCCGCATTTTATCAGGTGGGCGGCAGGTACCTGGCGGAATACCGGAAGCTGGGATTCCGGTTGTTCAAGGTGGGCGAGGAGCCCATCCTCGACCTGCCGGCGTTCAGTCTGCAGGGCAAAGCCATCGCCGAGATCCGTCACGCCACCAGCCATGCTCTGCGGGAAGGAATACGGGCCGAGTTTTACGATTTCTTCGCCGATCCCCTGGGAATCCGGGGCCAGATCGCCGAGATCTCCGCCGATTGGCTGGCACAGCACAGGGGTGGTGAAATGGGCTTTGCCATGGGAAAATTCGAAGCGGAAACGCTGGAGCAGGAACGCCTGATGGTGGCGCTGGACCGCAAGAATCGCGTCTTGGCCTTCGTGACCTTCGCCCCCGTCTACCCGCGGCGCGGCTACGTGTTGGACTTGATGCGCCGGCGCACCCGCATCCCCAACGGCACCATGGAGTTTCTGATCGGGCAGGCGGCGTTGCGTTTTCGGGAGGAGGGGGCCGCGATTCTCAGCCTGGGCCTGGCCCCCCTGGCCGAAAGCGGCAAGACCGAGGCCGGTAGCGGTGCCGGGACCGGCGAAGACCCCTTGCTGGCCAGGGCCCGCGGCTTCCTGTTCGATCATCTCAATGCCTTCTACAACTTCCAAACCCTGTACCGTTTCAAGCGCGACTTTAACCCCCGCTGGGAAAGCCGCTATCTGGTATACCCGAGCAACGCCGCACTGCCCAAAGTCCTGTATGCCATCGTGCGCGCCCAGTCGCCGGGCGGGCTTTGGGATTATCTGGGGCTGGGCCGCAGGACGCCGGTCGCAAACAAGGGGACAGCTCGGGCGGGACGCTCCCCCGGCCGCAGCTCCTAAGCAGTCGGGAAGAACGGGACGATTCCCGCGCCGGACAGCCCGCATAGCCTTTACTGGAATCCAACATGAAAGGAGCGTCCAGCGCATGGAACAGGAACGTCCTGAACCGGCCAGCCAGTCTGAAAGCTACGGATACGGCGGCAAATACGGATACGGACCGCGCTGGGGAGGCCTGATTCCGCCCGAAATCCACGAGCTCTGGCACCTGTACACGTACGCTGCAGCAGAGGCGGCGGATGTGGCCAACCTGCACCGCGCCATCTATGAAGCCGTGAGCCCCGACATGAAGAGCTTCTTCGAAATGTCCCTGCGCGACGAAACAGGCCAGCTGGTCGAGATCTGCATGCTGGCCATGAAGCACGACCCGGCTTTCCGCGATGCCATGATGCGCAGAATGCGGCCCATGTTGGAGCAATCCTGACGAGCGTGCTTCGCTGGGCTGCCTGACGGGCACGGTCCCGGGCCGCTGGCGGACGTTGACCATGGGCAGGCGGCCCGCAGCCGGCGCCCGCCAGCAGCCCGCAGCC
>JADBKO010000035.1 GCA_014896355.1 Bacillota bacterium | reverse complement strand
GGGCAGCGTGGGTGGAAGCGGCAGCCCGCCGGCGGCTCCAGCAAATCAGGGGGTGTGCCCGGGATAAATGCCAGCTGATCCACCTTTCGGTGCAACCGCGGTGTGGCGGCCAGCAGCATGCGGGTATACGGATGGGCCGGGCCCTGGGTGCCGTAGATCTGCTCGTTGGTGCCGATCTCCACGGCTTTGCCGGCGTACATGACCATGATGCGGTCAGAGACCTCGGCCTCCGTCGCCAGGTCGTGGGTGATGAAAATGAAGGAGAGGTGCAGCTGCCGCTTCAGGTCCTTCAGCAGATTGATGATCTGGGCCTGCACCACCACATCCAGAGCGGTGGTGGGCTCGTCACAGATCACCACATCCGGCTCCAGGAAAAGGGCCATGGCGATGACGATCCGCTGCTTCATGCCGCCCGACAGCTCGTGGGGGTAGCGGCGCAATACATCCTCTGAGAGTCCCACCAGGTTCACATATTTCCGCCCGCCGGCGGATCTCCCCGTCGCTCATGGACGTGTGGGCCCGGATGGCATCGGCGATCTGGTCCCGGATTCTCATCACCGGGTTCAACACATTCATGGAAGACTGGAAAACCACGGAGAAGTCCTTCCACCGCATTTGGCGCAGGGCTTCCGGATCCAGTTCCAGCAGATTGACCCCGTCGAACTGCACCTGGCCTGCGAACACCTTTCCGGGGGGCTGCAGCAGCCCCGTGATGCCGAAGGCCAGCGTGGATTTCCCGCAGCCGGATTCTCCGGCAATACCCAGGAACTCGTGGCGCCCTAAATCGAAGGAGACGTCACGTACAGCCCGCACCGTGGTGCCGCCGGAGGCATAGCCTGCATTGAATCCCCGGACAGCCAGCAGTCTGCTGTCCTGGGCGCTTTCCTGCCTGCTCGTATCCTGAATGTTCGCGGGGATTTCCTGCGTGTTCATGCGACCTCACCACTTTCCAAGGGGGCCGCTTCAGCCCGGCCCCCAGCAGGGCCCCTCGCACCGGAGCCCTTCCGGCCCCCGCACCGGAGCCCTCCCGCCGGCGCGCTCAGCGTTTGCGCAACCGCGGGTTCGTCACTTCGTCGATGGCGAAATTCATCATGGCGAAGGCGGTTCCCAGCAGCGCGATGAACAGGCCCGGCGTGGCGAACCATGGCCACTGCCCGAACATCAGCGCCTGGTTGTTCTGGGCCCAATAAAGAACCGTCCCCCACGTCACCGCATTGACATTCCCCAAGCCCAGGAATTCCAGTCCGGCTTCACTCAACACCGCGTACAGCGCCGCGCCGAAGAAGTTGGCGGCAATGAGGCTCAGCATATTGGGCATGATCTCCGCAAAGATGACACGCAGGGGATGCTCGCCCACCACCACTGCAGCCTGGACAAAATCCCGGTTGCGCAGCGTCATCATCTGCGAGCGGAACACCCGGGCGCCCCAGGCCCAGCCGGTGATGGCGATGACGAAAATGACCGGAGCCGTCCCCTTCACAGTGATGTAGGCCGCGATGATGATGATCAACGGCAGGCCGGGGATCACCAGAAAGATGTTGGTGACGGTCGAGAGAATGTCATCGATGATGCCCCCAAAATAGCCTGCAGTCAAGCCCACCAGCAGCGACAGCACGGTGGTGATGGCACCTGTGACCAGTCCCACCACCAAAGAGGCCCGGGTCCCCCACACCACCTGGGAGAAGATGTCTTGTCCGCTGGCCGTAGTCCCCAACCAATGTTCCGCCGAGGGCGGCTGGGACGGGGCGAACTGCATGGCCGTCGGATCGTAAGGGGCCAAGAACGGCGCCAGGACGGCGATCAGGGTGAAGACCAGGATGATGGCCATCCCGAAGGCCGCTTTCCGGTTTTGCAGCAGTGCGCGCAAAGTGTTGACCATCCTCACTCACCCCCTGTCCGGACGCGCGGATCCAGGAACACGTACAACAGATCCATGACAAAGTTCGCCACCAGCACAGCCACCGTAATAAAGAGGAAGATGGCCTGCATCAGCGGGTAGTCCAGGCTTTGCACAGCCTGATAGAGCAGATAGCCGACGCCTGGATAGGAGAAAATGATCTCTGTCAGCAAAGCCCCGCCGATGACGAAACCGATGGCCATGGCAAAGCCGGTGAAGCTCGGCAGAATGGCATTGCGGGCCGCATAGCGGTACTCCACCTGCCGGGGAGGCAGGCCTTTGGCATGGGCAAAGGCGATGTAATCCTCCGAGAGGACGCTCACCATGTTGTTGCGCATGGTCAAAAGCCAGCCGCCAGCCGCGCTGATGATGATGGTCACCGCCGGCAGCACCGCGTGGTAGAGAATGGACGCCGCCAGCGCCAGCCCGCTCAGCTGCGTACTGGTGTCATACGCATTGGAGATGGGAAACCACCCCAGCACGAAGCCGAACAGGTACAGCACCAGAAGCCCCAGCCAGAAATAGGGAATGCTGTTTAAAAACAGCGCCACCGGCACCACAGCATCCCCCGCCAGGGTGTTGCGCTTCCAGGCGGAGCCAATGCCCAGAAGGGTGCCCACGGCGAAGGCGATCACCGTGGTGACCCCCACCAAACCCACCGTCCAGGGAATGGCCTGGCCCAACACCTGGGACACCGTGGCCGGAAAATAACTGACGGAAACACCAAAATCCCCGGTCAGAATGCGCCGGAAATAATCCACGTATTGCGCCCAGAGGCTTTGGTGCACGTTGATCCCGAAGGCAATCTCCAGGGCGTGAATGGCCTGCGGAGTCAGGCGCCCCTGGAATTTGGCGATCATGACCTCCGCAGGGTTTCCTGGCATCAGCCTGGGAAGAATGAAGTTTATTGTTAGTGCGGCCCACGCCGTCACCAGCAAGAACAAGACTCGCCGAAGCACATACTTCATGCTTCATCATCCCATCCGTAAACCAGACTCTGTTCGGCCCCGGGCCGGATCCGTGACCTTGGCCCAGATGTGCTGCGGCACGGTGGGCACGCCGCCGGCGTGGAAAGGGTCGGCGGTAGATGCTGCGGAGCAAAGGGGTGCATGTTGTTGGCATGGGACCCCCAAACGCCCCCTACCACGCGCAAAGTTCCGCCGGTGTTTACGGTTGCGCCCATGGCTGTGGCAGAAATCAGGAACACAGCCACGAGCAGGGTCAGAACCGGGACGGACAGGGACTTTCTCATCGATCTTCCTCCCTCAGCATGCCTATCGTGGGATAAATCAAGGCCCTGGGGCCTGCTGACTCGGCGGAACCGCCAGGGGGGCAGCCATGCCGGAACAACCTGTTCAATATGCTATTCCAGGGCGTCCCTTGGTCTCCTTCTTCATGCCCGGGGATCGGCGGGCAGAAGGGCAAAAACTCGCCCTTTGCGACGATTCTCCAGCCTGCCCAGCAGACAAAGAGCGAGGGGGGTACAGAAGGAATCGTTATGATTACGGAGAATTACGACGGTGCGGCGGATATTCCGACATGTGAGGCGATTCCCGATGTACGTCATCTGCGAGCCCTGCATTGGCACCAAGGCCACGGATTGCACCGACGTCTGCCCGGTCAACTGCATCCATCCGCGTAAAGATGAGCCCGGGTTCGATGAGGCAGAACAGCTCTACATCAATCCGGACGAATGCATCGACTGCGGTGCCTGCGAAGCAGCCTGCCCGGTACAGGCCATTTACCCCGCAGATTCCGTGCCTGACAAATGGAAATCCTATATCCAGAAAAACGCGGACTACTACAAGAAATGAGATTTTACAGGACAGTGAGATCCCGCAGGCGGGCCCCATGAGCAGTTGGCGGCAGCCTCCCGCACCGGTACCGTCACCGGTACCGTAACGCTGGTCTTTGCAGCCAGGGACCGGAAGCGCGACAGTGCCGTGGTGCTGAAAGGGGTTGTGGAAGCACTGGCCACAGGCAGCTGAAGGAGTAGGGGACCCCGCTTTTGACCCGCGGTGCGGCTCCGGGGATCCGCGGTCCCTGGTCCGGAGCCGCAACCGGCTGGCCGCGGAGACACTGGGATCACTGCGTCACTTCTTCTGGGCCAGGAACTGCTGTGCGGCCTCGTGAGCCAGACCGCCATAGACCGTGGCTGGGCCGCCGCCCATCATCACCGCTACGGCGATGGTCTCATCGATCTGTTGCAGCGTGGCCCCGTTTTCCAGGGCATCGTGCACGTGACAGGCGATGCAGCCCTCGCAATGTACCGCGATGGCGATCCCCAACGAGATGAGCTCTTTCATGGCAGTGGAGAGAGCTCCGGGGCGGACGGCTGCCTCATGCAGATCCATGAATCCCTTCATGGGCTCGGGGATGCTGTGAGCCAGGGCACCCATGCGCGCCAATACCTGCTTTTGCAACTCCGGAAAATGTTTGCCTTCTGACATATGAACAGTCGCCTCCAACAAGACTGGGCTCGGTCTGGGACCCGTGCCGAGAGAGCCTAGGGTGCTTCTGGCGACCGGCATGCCGGTCGCTCGGCGCCGGAAGCCCCGTGGAAAGATTTCCACGTATGGGTTTTTCGGCATCCGGATTGTGAAATCCTTCTCAATGTTGGAATGCCCTAGTGACAAGGGTAAAAACAGACCAGCCCCGGGAGGCTCACATAAGCCTTCCCGGGGCTGCCGGGTAACCCTGTCGATACGGGCCGGCTCGGGCGCGTTTTTGCCCTCAGGCGCGTCCGGGCTTTACTTCAGATGCACGTTGAGGTACATCAGCTCCGCCCCGGGTGTATCCTGGGGATCACCCGCGTTGTAAGGGTTCGAAGCGGAGGGCCAGCCTACGAAACGCGACTCATTGAAGTCCGCAAAGTTCGTACGGCCCGTCAGAGGAATGAACGGTACTTCCTCCAGCACGATGCGGGCAATGGTGTTGATGGCCTTCTTCTGGGTGGCGAAATCGCTGCTCTCGCGGTAGGTCTCAAGCGCCTTGGTGATCTCCGGGTTCGTGTACCGGGCATAGTCCGACTGCGCATTCTCGCCGATCTTCTCCGCTGAGAACTGCGGGCTGAATTCCTGGTAGTAGAGGTAATACGGCGTCGGGCCGGAACCCGTGCCCCAGCAGATGGCCATGTCGTAGGTGCCGCTCATCAGAGTGGAGATATAGGTGTTCCACGGCGCCGGCGTAATGATGGTTTCGATGCCGATCTTTTTCAGGTTCTGGCTGATAATGTTGGCCATCGTGTTGAAGTCCGTCCACCCGGCCCCCGTAAGGAGCTTGAAGCTCAAAGGCTTCCCGTCCTGGCCCAGGAGCTTGCCGTCCTGGCCCTTTTTGAAGCCCAGAGAGGCCAGGAGCTTGGCGGCGCCAGCCGGGTCGTAGGAGAACGCCAGCTTCTTCAGGGATGGATCCAGCCAGCGCTTCAGCTGCATGGGGATGATCCCGGTGGGATCCGCCACGTCCACGGTATTGTAGTAGGCGACCTGGACCAGGGCCTTCCGGTCGATGGCCATGGCGATGGCCCGGCGGAATTTGGCGTTGTCAAAGGGGGGCTTCGCCGTGTTGAGATACAAGATGTTGGTGTTGTTCACGGGCCACCAGTACTTATTGGTTTTCGGGTTACGGGCCACATAGGATTTCTCCGGATCCGGAATAAAGATGTAGCCGTAGTCGATGTCGTTCTTGATCATGGCCATCAGAGCCGTGTCGTTGGTGGAAAACACCGGGAAGGCGATCTTATCGATGTAGGGCTTGCCTTTCATCCAGTAATGCGGGTTCTTCTTGACCGTGACCACCTGCGTGCTGAAGCTGTCCAGCACAAACGGGCCGGTGCCTACAGGGTCAGGGTTGGCAAAGGTCACCGGATCGCTGATCTTGGACCAGATGTGTTCCGGTACGATGGGAACAGCCCCGATGTAGTAGAGGAGCGGCGTGTTTGGTTTGGAGAAGGTGAATACCACCGTGTCGCCGGATGTGGCGGTCACCGACTCGACGCTGCCGCTCCAGATGCCCAGAGTGTCCAAGGCCGGGTATTTCTTCAGGTAATTGAATGTGAAGGCCACGTCCTTGGCGCTGAAGGGCTGGCCGTCACTCCACTGGACGCCGGAACGGGTATGGATCACCAGCTTCAGGTTGTGATCCTGCCACTCATGGGAGACGGCCAAAAGCGGGACCTCTTCCCCGGTGAGCATGTTGGTGTAAAAGAGGCCCTCATAGATTGCGGAAAGTGTGGGCGGGAGATGCTGGGGCGTAAGGGGGTTCATATTGTTCACGTAGGATCCCCAGACGCCACCCACCACGCGCAGCGTGCCGCCGTACTTGGGCGTTGCGGCCTGGCCGGGGGCACCCGCCGCAGCCAGTATGGCAAAGATCAGCAGCACGGAAAGAGCGGCTGCCAGACACAAAAGGGACACATGCTTCCCGGTGGGCGACAGCTTCGTCATTCGGCACTCCTCCTTCACAGTTCACCACAAGACCGAGTCTATGGCGAGATACCGAGGCTCTTTGAAAGAAACAGTAACAAAACAATCAGGCCCCAGAGCACTCGCGGGGTATTCATGATTCCGAAGCGATGTTTCTTCCCTGCCTGTAGGGTTGTACTTCACCGGCCTAGGGTGGAATTCCTGCTTTTCAGGCTTCTGCCCGTTTCTCCAGCACCCAGGCGGCCGCCAAAAACAGCACCACGAACCCCAGCACCTCAAGGACCGGCACGGCCACCGGGAATTGCTGGGTGCTGGCCGCGGCGGTTCCCCCAGAGCCCGGCTGGTTCAAGCCCGACACCAGCGGGAACGATCCCAGGAACCACAAAGCATCCACCAACGGCCCCAGAAGGCGCCCTCCCAGCCAAAGAAGGCCGAAGAACACGCCGCCGCTGACCAGCCACTGCAGGCGGTGGACCGTTTTGCCGGCTACGCTGGATAGTTGGGCCAAGGCGGCCAAATCCAAGACACCCAGCACGGCCATGACGCCGATTTTGCTGCCGGCCTCCAGGATCATGCGGGTGGTGCGGGCGTCCGGGACCGGCGCACCGAAGGATGCCAACACTCCTGGCTGATGGATGAGAATCCAGGCGGTGAGAACGGGCACAGCGCCCAGAACCAGGGCCTGCGTGAACAATGCCAGCGTTTTCGACCCCAGTAGCACGCTGCCCCGGGCCGGCAAGGACAGCCAACCATAGACGGTTTTGTTGTTCCACTCACTGCCCACGCCGGTGAATCCGGCCCAAATCGCCCAGAGAGGC
>JADBKO010000034.1 GCA_014896355.1 Bacillota bacterium | reverse complement strand
CGCCTCAAGGGTCGCCTCAGCAGGCCAGCTCAGCGGGCCCCTCAACCCCGGCCCCGCGCAGCACCGGCCAGCCGCGGCCTGCGCGGGCCTGCGCGGGCCTGCGCAGGCCTGTGCGCACCGCTCTCGTCAGCGCTGCCCGGCTGCCATGCTGGCCTTGGTTTCGACGGCGTCTTCCCCCGCGGGCGCCGGCATCTCCGCGGCAATCTCCCGGTAGCGCCGGCAGGCCACGAAGTGTCCGGCCTGAGCTTCCTCCAGCCCAGGTTCCTCGTTTTCCCAGCACTGGGGCTGAGCGTAGACGCAGCGCGGATGAAACCGGCACCCCTGTGGGATGTTTGCGGGCGACGGGATCTCCCCCTTGATGGGCAGGGTTTTGATCAGGTTCACCCGGCCCGGCAACGGCTCCGGGACCGCCTCGATCAAAGCCTTGGTGTACGGGTGCAGGGCATGGTCGATGATCTCGTCGGCGCCGCCCATCTCCACGATCTTCCCCAGATACATGACGGCAATGCGATCTGCAAAATAGCGCGCCGTGGATAGATCATGCGTGATGTACAAATACGTCAGATTGAGGCTTTGCTGCACTTCCTTCATCATGTGCAAAAGCTCCGCCCGCGTGGACAAGTCGACCATGGACACGGGCTCATCCGCCACGATAAAGCTGGGCGAAAGGATCAGGGTCCGTGCCGTGGCCACCCGCTGCCGCTGGCCACCACTGAGCATATGGGGAAAGCGCTCCATGAATTCCTCGGGCGGGATGAGTTTCACCTCGCGCAAAGCCTTCATGGCCAGCTCATCCCGCTCCGCCATATTCTTGCCGATACCGTGGATCTCCAGCGGCTCCGCCAACACGCGCCGCACGCGGAAGCGCGGGTTCATGGAAGCATAGGGATCCTGGAAGATCATCTGCACCCGCCGTTTATATTGCCGCAGTGCGTCGGGGTCCAGGTGCGTCACATCCTGGCCGTCGAACAAAATCCGCCCGCCCGACGGCTCCAACAGCTTCATGATCAGCTTGCCGGTGGTGGTCTTGCCGCAGCCGGATTCGCCGATCAGCGCGAAAATCTCACCCCGCCGCACCTGGAAGCTGACCCCGTCCACAGCCCGGATCCAGTGCCGCTCCCGGCGCAGGGCCTCGCCCAAGGTGCGCCGGGCAGGAAACCACTTTTGCAAGTCTTGCACTTCAAGGATGTATGTGCTCACGACAGCACCTCCCAACAAGCGGCCTGGTGCCCAGGCTCGATGGTTTCCAGAGGCGGCTCCTCCTGCCGGCAGCGGGCGCTGGCCAAGGGGCAGCGTGGGTGGAAGCGGCAGCCCGCCGGCGGCTCCAGCAAATCAGGGGGTGTGCCCGGGATAAATGCCAGCTGATCCACCTTTCGGTGCAACCGCGGTGTGGCGGCCAGCAGCATGCGGGTATACGGATGGGCCGGGCCCTGGGTGCCGTAGATCTGCTCGTTGGTGCCGATCTCCACGGCTTTGCCGGCGTACATGACCATGATGCGGTCAGAGACCTCGGCCTCCGTCGCCAGGTCGTGGGTGATGAAAATGAAGGAGAGGTGCAGCTGCCGCTTCAGGTCCTTCAGCAGATTGATGATCTGGGCCTGCACCACCACATCCAGAGCGGTGGTGGGCTCGTCACAGATCACCACATCCGGCTCCAGGAAAAGGGCCATGGCGATGACGATCCGCTGCTTCATGCCGCCCGACAGCTCGTGGGGGTAGCGGCGCAATACATCCTCTGAGAGTCCCACCAGGTTCACATATTTGCGGATGCGTTCCTCTGCCTCCGCTATCTCCATGGGCCGGTGGTACTGGAGGGTCTCCATCATCTGCTTGCGGACGGTGTAGACCGGGGTCAGGCAGTTCATGGCGCCTTGGAACACCATGGAGATCCTTTCCCACCGGATGATGCGGCGAAACTCCCCTTCGCTCAGTTGCAGAATGCTCTTGCCATCGAGGAGGACTTGGCCATCCTCGATGCGCCCCGGTGGGGTGGGCATGTTCAGCAGGGCGGTTCCCAGGGTGGTTTTTCCGCAGCCCGACTCGCCCACCACCCCCAACGTTTCACCGGAATCCAAATGGAATGAAACACCATCCAGCCCCCGTACGACCCCTTTGGATGTGTGGTAATACAGCTTCAAGTTCCGGACTTCCAGCTTGTTCATGCCCAGCCTCCCTCTCTTCGCCCGGCCGGTCTTCCGGCGCCACGCCGCTAACGGGTCCGCAGCTTGGGATTCAGAATGGTGTCCATGGCGAACCCCACGAACGCAAAGGTCATGCCCATCAGAGCGATGAGCAGGCCGGGCGGCACGATCCACCACCACATGCCTTGCAGTGCAGCCCCGTTTGCCATGGCGTCATGCAAGATCTGTCCCCAGGTGACGACCGTGGCGTCGCCCAGCCCGATGAGGCTGACGGTGGCTTCCGAGACCACGGCTCCCGGTACAGCCAGAGCCATGGAGGCAAAGGCGTACGGAACCAGCTGCGGGATCATGTGCTGGAAGATGATCCGCCGCCCCGACGCCCCCAGGGCCCGGGCGGCCTCCACATAGGTCTCTTCCCGCAGCTGCAGCCCGATGCTGCGTACGGTCCGTACGGGGCCCACCCAAAAGAAGAGGCACATCATGAAAATGAGGACCCAAAAGCTGGGCTTGAACACCGCGCTCACCACAATGAGCACCGGCAGGAAAGGGATGCTCTGAAAGACGTCGTAGATGCGCATCAGCAGCGCATCCACCCAGCCACCGAAATAGGCGCTGGCCACCCCGTACAACACACCCACGGCCACCGAAACCGCCGCCGTCACCAGGCCGATCAGGAGGGCCCATTTCACGCCGGCGATGGCCCCGCTCCAGATGTCGCGCCCCCAGGAATCCGTTCCCAGCAAGCCGAACACGTCACCGGCCACCACCAGCTGCTGGCCGCGCAAAAACGCGTCCTTCCCCACCAGGACGGCGGTGACCTTAATTTCATAGGGGCCCCTGAGCGGCACGGGCCTTTGCAGCATCCCCGGCCGGGCCTGGGCGAAAAAGACGCTCATGGAGCGCAACGTCTCCCGCGTAGCCGTGGTCAGAGCGCCCTTCTGGTAAGGCTGCGCGAACTCCAGCGCCCGGTTGACCGCCTCTTTTCCCAACGGGATCCGCAGGTCCGTTTCGCTGTTGAGCACATACACTTTGTCCAACAGGCCCAATTCCTTCCCGTCGGGACGCAGGAGCCGCACCCGCAGATTCATGATGCCCTTGGCGGTCGCCCGGTAAATCAGGTCCTTGGGCGGGGCGCTGTAGCTGTACCGGTACCGGAAAACAGCCGTGACCCTTTGAGAGTCGCCCTTCTTTTCCTCCCCGACCTCCGGGTGCCGTAGAAAGACCTGGGGTGTATTGCGGTTGCCGGTAAACCAATTCACCCAGGAAGGGCCGGCGTTCTTCGGGTTGTCTTCCCAGTAGGTGATATTTTCGCCCAGGCCCGGCCGGGGATGCTGCAAAGGCCCTCGTGCCGCTCAGGGGCCCCTATGAAATTAAGGTCACCGCCGTCCTGGTGGGGAAGGACGCGGTTTTCTTTGCGCGGCCAGCAGCTGGTGGTGGCCGGTGACGTGTTCGGCTTCGCGCGGGAACGGATTCCTGGGGGCGCGACATCTGGAGCGGGGCCATCGCCGGCGCAAATGGCCCTCCTGGATCGGCCTGGTGACGGCGGCGGTTTCGGTGGCCGTGGGTGTGTTGTACGGGGTGGCCAGCGCCTATTTCGGTGGCTGCGATGCGCCCCATGCCAGGCCAGCTGAAGATTCCTTCGAAGATCAGGCCCCCACCGATGGAAAAGAGAATCGACAACGTTGCCATGGTGACGATGGGAGGCGCCGCCGTGCGCATGGTGTGCCCGTATAGAACCTTGCTTTCCGGCAATCCCCGGGCGCGGGCGGCCATGATGAAGTCCTCCTGCAGGGTGCCCAGAACGATGTTCCGGGTCAGGTAAGCGCGGCCCCAGAACCCCACGACGACCAAGGTCAACACCGGCAGGGCCAGATGATGGAGGAAGTCCAGGTAGTAGGCAAAGCCGCTGGGCGGTGGGACAGAGTGCATCCCCCCCGATGGAAACAGCGCGATTTTGTAGACCAGCAACATGATGAGGACCATGGCCAGCCACCAGGTGGGCAAGCCATAGACGACCATGGTGGCCATGGAGGTCGCGCGGTCCAGGCTTCCCCCGGGCTTTTGGGCTTGTTTGATCCCGATGGCGACCCCCACAACGATGTCGATGAGAACGGCCACGGTGAAGAGGAGGATGGTGCGTGGGATCGCTTCGGCCACGATGACCGATACCTTGCGTTCCCCTGAGGAAGAAGTGATGATGGTGGAATTGCCAAAGTCGAAGGAAAGGGTCCGGACAGCACGCCAGAAGATGCGGAGAGCGACGGGCTCGTCCAGATGGTAAAGCTTGATGTAATGCTGGGTCCTCTCCTCCCGGAAGCGCGCCAGCTGCTCCGGAGCCATCCGCTGGGTGCGGGAAACGATCTCTCCCTGCACCCGCTCCGTAATCTGTGCCCGCAAGGTCGTCTCCATCACGGTGTTAAACAGGGCAGAAAAGATAAAGATGATCACCACGTAGGTTAAGGCCACATGAATAAGGCGCCGTACCGCATATTTCCAGTACATCCCAGGTCCCCTCTCCTGCTGCGTCGTCGACCGGGGCGGCACATTCCGGGTTGAATGCTCCGGAGACACGGCTCGCGCCGCACCGGCTCGGCGAGGCTAGGCACACGTCAAAAACGGTTGTGCCTCCGCTGGAGCGAAGGCACAACCGTTTACACCTGAACGCTCAGTAGACCACCAACGCAGTGGACGCAGTGGAAGGCACTCCGCCTGCCAGGGACGCGATGGCCAGCACCGTATAAGAGCCGGCTTCCAGATCCTTGGTCAGCGCCGCCGGAATCTTGGCCTGGAAGAGGCCTGCCCCAATGCGGGTAGCCTTGTATTGATGTTCCTTGCCGCCCGCCACCACCAGAAGGGTCACGTCGCCCTTGGCCGCCGGAGACTTGGCGTCATCCGGATAGACCGACTGGGAGACGTGGATCTTCACGGTGACATCCTTGCCCTTCTCGTTCATAGGCGGAATCTCGATCCGGTCCACAGACAGGAGGGTGGTCTTGAATTGCTTGACCCAGTAGTCGCTGGTGAACGGATAGCTGGGATCGCGGAACGCGTTGATCTGGGCATAGTTCGCCTTGGTATCGAACTTGGCCAGATAGAACGGACCGTTGCTGATATAGGCGTGGCCGTACTTGTCGATGAACTTCAGCGCCGCGTCATACCGTTTTACGGCATCCGCCGGGCTCAGGTATCCCTTGAGGGGCGCCGGCACGTACTGCTCGTTCTTCATCTTGATCAGCTCGGCCTTGATATCCGCCACGCAGGAGGGACGCAGCACATCCACCTCCGTGGCGCCTTCCTGGGTGGACGAAAAGCTGTAGACCGTGCCGGAAGCGCTGCCCTGGGCCACCATGCGGGCCAGGGCCTCCACGATCTCCCACGACACACCCACGGCCTGACCGGAAGCAGTCACGGTCCAGGCGGGTGCACCCCAGCCGGCGACCCGCCCCTTGTCGGCCGGGAAGTTGTAGTCGAAGTAGGTGGTGATGGTTTTGTTCTTGAAATCGTAGACTGCACCCTTGATGGTGTCCACCAACGGTTTGAGGTTGGAGGAATAGGTGGCATCATACCAGCGGTCGCCGGGTTGGTCCTGGGTGATCCACTCCCGCACGAAGGCGTCGGAGTACAGATAGTCCAGCAGGCTCATGGGGATGCCCTGGTGGAAGTTGCTGAAGCGGAACTTGTAGACGCCTTTGCTCATGGCCTTCGTGCCAGGCGCCACGGGGACCCACTTCTTGGCCTTGGAATCCCAGACCACAGCATTGGCGGGCACCGGGATATCCCCCACCACATTGCCCTTGGCGTCCTTGTGAACCTTGGATTCCACGCTGACCGGGATGGTGCGGTTCGCCGTAGTCAGAGCCGAAACGGGACTCTCGAACGTGGACGGGTCATAGAGCGGCTGGGCGATGACATTGCTGTACACATCGTTGAAACCATCGGTGCCCACCGGGTCCCAGGCGGACATGAACAGGGAGCCCTTGGCCGAATACTGGGTTGCCCGCAGGGTGCCGTCCTTGGTGCGGGCGGTAATCAAGGACCAGTTGTTGAGCCCATCCCCCAGGCCGTAAGCGAAACGGCCTTGGAGGCGGCTCTTGTTGGCCAGGTAGTACTGGGTCTGGTAGGCCACGTAGATGCGGACCGCCTCGGTGAGACCCAGCTCTTGGGCCTGCAGGACCGTGTCCCAATACTCCTGCTCCGTCAGGATGTTGCCGGTATAGGCCTTCTTGGCCAGTTCATCGATCTTCGCGTTTTCGTAGTTCCAGTTCTTGGGGTCTGCGCCGCCCGGCATGTAGCCGTAGAACGGAGCGTACATCTGGCAGACGATGTTGTCCCAGAAAGCGCGGGTGGCGCCGGCGCCCCATCCCTCCGTGTAGATGCTCCACTCATAGTCAGCGGGATTGCCGGAGTATACGGTTTTGCTGCATTTGCTCCGATCCCACAACAGCCGTTCCACCTTGATACCGGCCTTCTCGATCTGGTCGGCGATGTAATGCCCTTCGGGGGTGCGGCCGGTGGGATCATCCACGCGGATGAGGAACTTGATGGTCACAGGCTCACCATTGAAGGTCCACCATTGACCGCTCTTTTTCAGCTTGCCCTGGAGTTCCGGGAGAGCCGCGGCCTTCTTCATGGCCGTATCGATCATGGACAAGCCTTTTTTCTCGTCGCCCTCCGGAGTCATGCCCAGCCGGGAGGCCACCAGATTGTAACGATAAGTGCCCGGCTGGCCCGGCGTAGCCATGGTAAACATGGGGCCGCCGGCACCGCGCAGAATCTCGTCCACGACGTACTGGCGGTTGATGAGCCAGTTCAAGGCGTAGCGGACCTCACGGATGGCAAAGGGATTGAAGTATTCCTTGTCCTTGACCTTGACCGTATAAGGGGCTTTGTTGGGGATGGGGTTCAAAAGCAGGCTCCAGGAGCCGGAGGGAACCGCATAGACGTCCAATTTGCTGAGAGTCGCCTTGTCCAGGCTCTTGAACACGCCCCCGTCCAGGCCATAGAAAAACACATCGGTCTTGCCGGCTGCCGTGTCCTGAATACCGATCTCCTGCTGCATCCTCACGTCGAAATAGACGGTATCCAGATAGGGACCTGTTTTTGCCGACACCGGCGCGGACACAAACACTGGAGCTGAGACACACAGGATCAGAAGAAGCGAAAGCAAAGCCGGCCAACGCCTCATTATTACTACCTCCCCGTGTGGCTACACGTACTCACGTTTCAGCATGCACTTTGCTTGGTTTCCCCTGTGGCGAGAGAGTCCCAGTGTTGCTTGGAGATCCGGGTGCCTGCGCAGCGCAGTTGTGCGCCCGTGCCATCCCCCCTCCCCGTGAGCGGAACTG
>JADBKO010000033.1 GCA_014896355.1 Bacillota bacterium | reverse complement strand
CAGGTACTGGCGGGCTTACAAGCCCTTCACCGTCATCTTGCCAGTGGCCTTGTCATACTTGTGACAATACAGGCACTGGCCCTGATACGCAGACACAAAGTGGTTGCTGGGTCCGCTCAGGTGGGCCTGATGAAGGATATCGCCCAGCGGATACTTGCTGTTGGCTCCGTGGCACTTAACGCAATCCTTGGGGCTCTTGATCATGGCGGCGACATCAGGATGTTTTTTCTCGTTCGCCATGTTCTTGATCTCGGCTTGGAGGGAGTAATCCTTGTCGGCGCTGATCTTGCGGTGGCAGTCCACACAGCCGTTGGGATGGTCGTCAGCTACGGTGATCTGGGGGATCTTGGGTGCGTCAGCAGCCATAACCGCGCCGGCTACGAGCGCCACCATGGCCACGGCGGCCGCCAGCACCAGAATCAGGGAACGTTTCATCGAGAACCAGCACCTCCCACTAGTGGTTGACATAAAGAATTATATCACATCCTCCCCGACAGGAGAATGCGTTCCTGGCTGCAAGCCGCCCGGACCCCCGGGCGGAAGCCTCGGATAGACGGGCCAAATCGTTCTCCTCATCACAATCCAGCATATTCCAGGCCCTTTCCAACTTATCCGCCCCGTTCGCCATCCGCCGCCTTGGGGATCTCCACCCAGAACGTGGTGCCTGCCCCCGGCTTCGATTCCGCCCAAATCCGCCCATGATGAAGATCCTCCACGATCTGGCGGGCGACGAACAGGCCCAGGCCCACGCCCTCCGATCCCTTCGTGCTGAAGAAGGGCTCGAACACGTGCTCCAACACGCCAGCCGGGATCCCAGTCCCTGAATCGTGAAAGCCCAGGCGCACCATGGAAGAGTCTTCTGCGGCAGCCACGGTGATCTGCAGGCGTCCGCCGTCCCTCATGGCATCGATGGCGTTGACAATGATGTTCAAGAAAGCCTGTCGCAACAACCGACCATCCGCCAGCACCAGAGGCGGGGGGCCTGCAGGTGTGCTCACCTCGCATTCCACTCCGGCTTTGCGTAGCCGTGCTTCCACCAACCGGATGAGGTCATGGATCAGGCCCATCACGTCCAAAGGCTGGGCCTGAATGCCAGGCTGCGGCTGATCCGGCCGTGACAGGTTCAAAAACTGCTCCAGGAACCAGGTGACCTCATCCACCTCCCTCACGATATCCCGAAAGATCTTGCCATCCCGCCGGGCCTCCGGCACCAACCACCCCAACTGCGCCTGGGCCCGCATGGACGTCAGATGGTTGCGAAGATCATGGGCGGTGAGGGCCGCCAGATCCCCTACAGTCCGCAGGCGTTCCAGGTGGCGCAATTGCCGGCGCAATGTCATTTCCTCCGTGGTGTCCACCAGATACACGGCCAAGCCCATGGGCCCTCCCACGTCCGTGGGCACGACGCTGGCCAGATATGTGCGAACCCCCCGCCCAGTGCTGGCCTCCGCCCAGAGCTCCCCCAAGTAAGGTTGTCCTGTCTGGCGCACCAGGGTCAGGGCATCCCTTCCGCCGGCAGCCACCAGCCTGACCAGGTCTTCCACAGGCCGGCCAAGCCACTCCTCCTGTACGCAATTCCAAAGATGTTCTGCTTGAGCGTTGATGAGCGTGATGCGGTTCCGCTGGTCCACCGCTATGGCAGCAATGGGGCTCAAAAGAAGCCACAGCCTCTGGCTTTGCTCGTTGCTTTGAGCCTCCTCCAGCAATTGGCTGAGTGCCAGAGATACCAGATTCAGGTGGCTCATGGCGTCCAGGGCTGTCTCCCGGCCCGGAAGCAGCAGCTGCAAGACGCCCGCGCAACGGCGATCCGGGCCGGAGATGGGAACGGCCAGGCATTCCAGCTCGACGCCGTGGGGCACATGTCCGATCCGCCCCCCGACGGCGCTGCGGCCGGGCTGGGCTGGCTGGACGGTACCTGCCGAAACATGGGACGCTTTCCCCGTGGATAGAGCCTGGAACACCGCACACCGGCCCCTGTACGTGCAGTACGGAGGGAGATGCTCCCCCTCCACGTGCAGCCAGCCGGTCAGCGCGTTGGTCCTCTCTGCCTCCCGCAAACACAGGGAGCTGTCCCATATCCCGGCCATCGCCGGGTCGTCTCCGTAGGGCTGCAGCAAGGCACGCAAAAAGGTACGCGCTTGCTGCCCGTGCTTCCGGAGCCAAGCGGGCCACGACCAGATGAGGCGCTGCGTGGAGCCCAGCAGCGGCAGCCGAACCACCGGGCAATGGTAATCCCCTGAAGGCCCCCACTTAACGCGATTCATGCTTGGCCTAACACCTTGACTTCTCTAACTCCGGGGACGGATTCCAGTGCAGCAAAGAGCTCTGCCAATCCGCAGGACAGCGCTGTTACATCCACGGTGAGACTGGCATTGGCGACGCTATGGAGAGGAAGCCCCTGGCTGATGGCGAGAATCGATCCGTGGCGGTCCGCGATGGCCCCCAGAACCGCCGACAGCACGCCGGGACGATGCTCCAGCAAGAGGTTCATGTTGACGATGCTCTGCTGGCTGAATTGGCGGAACGGAAAGACGCGGTCCTTGTACTTATAGAACGCGCTCCGGCTGATGCCCACCTTCCGCACTGCCTCCTGCACAGTGGCTGCTTCCTTGCTGGTGAGAAGCTCATTGGCCTCCAGGACCTTGAGGACCACAGGCGACAGGACGGAGTGATGGACGATATAATAAGCCTGCTCTTTCTCCTCGGATTTGCCATTCATCGTCGGGGCCCCCACGCTGGACCGCCTTCCGCCGGCGACGCCGGTCGCAACGCCGTGAGCTGTATGATCGTTTCCGCGTTAAACCAACTTTTTCCTGCTTCGCCCACCGGATACCGCGGGGCGAGAGCGTAAGCCTACACAAGTGATCCTTTTTGCCTGGGGGCCCTTTGCGCGGAGGCCCCCACGAGCCCGGGACCCTCAAAAGCCTGGGCCCTCAACAAGAAGCCCAGCCTGCGATGGGCTGGGCTTCCGCCAGGCAGCACGCTTTCGCCGTCACGGCGCCTGCATCCTACGAGGATGTCATCTTTCTGCTCCAGCGGCCCGTCCTGGCCCTGGCACAGCCCGGGCGGTCGATGCTGCTTGGGGCAGCTCACCGGCACGCTGGCCTGCCTCCACGCGGCCGAAGAAACGACACAGCCGGCGGATGCCCTGTTCGATGCGGGAGGGCGGCACCTCGCTATAGGAAAGGCGCAAGGTGTTGGCTCCGTCCTCGTCACAGTAGAAGGCCTTTCCGGCCACGTAAGCCACCTGCTCCTGCTCCAGGCACTCGGCCAGAAGTTCCCGGGCATCCCATCCCTGCGGAAGGCGGACCCAGATGAAAAACCCCCCTTGCGGTCGGGTCCACTGGATGCAATCGGGGGCAAAACGGTCCAAAGCTGCCAGCATGGCATCCCGCCGTTCCCGATACACACCCTGCAGCTCCTCCACATGGGGAGTCAGATACCCGCGCCGTGCGTATTCCACCGCCAAGGCTTGGCCGAAAGAATTGGTGCACAGATCCGCCGCCTGCTTCGCCAGAACCAGGCGTTCCATGAGTGCCGGGGGTGCCACCAGCCAGCCCAGCCGCAAGCCCGGCAGAAAGACCTTGGAGAACGTGCCGAGGTAGATCACCTGCTCCGAGTCAGCCAACGCGGAGAGAGGAGGCTGAGAATTCCCTTCGAAACGGATCTCCCCGTACGGGTTATCCTCCACCACAATCAGATCCCGCTCCTGCGCCAAGCGCACCAGGGCTTGACGCCGCTCCAGGCTCAAGCTCACCCCCGTGGGATTGCTATAATTGGGGACCAGATAGAGGAACTTCGGGCGTTTTTGCATCTGGTCCAATCGCTCCAAGGTCTCCTGCAGGGCATCGATGGAAAGGCCTTCTTCATCTATGGGGATACCCACCAGGTCGGCCTGATAACTGATGAAAACCTGCAAGGCACCCAAATAGGCCGGTTTCTCCACCAACACCGTGTCACCGGGATCCAGGAGCACCCGGCACAGCAGGTCCATGCCCTGCTGTGACCCGTTCGTCACCAATATGCGTGAGGGGGGAGCCGTCACCCCCTGGGCCAGCATGATCTGGCTCAGCAACCGCCTCATCTCGGGGCTTCCTTCTGTCAACCCGTATTGGAACGCCTCCCGCACCCGCTCAGGCGTCGCCAACAGATCGCCGATGCATTCAGCAATCTGGGCAACGGGGAATCTCTCGCTGGCAGGAACACCGCCAGCGAAGGAGATGACCTCGGGCCGGGACAACAGGCGCAGCAAATCCCGGATATCCGAGGCCACGAAGCCCCGGGCCCGGTGCGAGAAACGGCCGGACCAGTCTGTCATGGCGTGAATCAACCTCCGCACCCATATGCCTGGTAAACTTCACGTGCTCAAACCGCACTGACTGCTGCGGCGCTGCCGAGAATCATCCGATCCGAGGCCAACGGCTGGCCCACGTGCTGCCCGAACAGCCGCAACAGGTCGGAAACCCCCAGACGCCGCCGCAGCTCCCCCGAGACGTCGTAGACGATGCGCCCTTCGTGCATCATGATGGTCCGGTTGCCCACTTGCAAGGCTTCTTCCATGTTGTGGGTGACCATCAAGGCTGTCAGGTGTTCCTCCGCCACCAAGGTGGCGGTCAGATGCAGAACCGTGCGGGCGGCGCGCGGGTCCAGGGCCGCCGTATGCTCGTCCAGCAACAACAGCTGGGGCCGGGTGAGAATGGCCATCAGCAACGTCAGTGCCTGCCGTTGCCCGCCCGAAAGGAGTCCCACCCGCCAATCCAGGCGGTCCTCGAGCCCCAGGCCCAGGCTGGCCAGACGCTGGCGCAGAGCCCGCCGTCCGGCGCGCGTGACCCCGGGGCAAAGCCTGCGCGGACTGCCGCGGCGCAGAGCCATGGCCAGATTCTCCGCCACCGTCATGTGAGCGGCTGTGCCGGCCAACGGGTCCTGGAAAACCCGGCCCAGGTAGCGCGCACGTTGGTGCTCCGCCAACGGGGTCAGGTGGATATCCCCGAGCCAGACCTCGCCGGCATCCGGCCGGTATGTGCCTGCCACCAGATTCAACAATGTGGACTTGCCGGCACCATTGCTGCCAATGATGGTCACGAAGTCCCCGGGTTTGAGGCGCAGATCTACCCGGTCAATAGCCACCCTTTCATTCACGGTGCCCGGATAGAAGACTTTGCGCAACCCTTCCAGCCTGATCATGCTCCCGCCTCCCAGAGCTGGCTGCGATCCGCCCGGCCATCTGCGTCCTTACGGACGGCAGCCACAGGGCCAAGGCCACCAACATGGCAGTGACCAGTTTCAAATCCGTAGGAGCCGCGCCCACCTGCAGCGCCAGCGCGTGGGCTTGCTTCCCGGATCCTCGCCACGATGATCGCCCTTATTCCGTCAACCTCCGGGTGATGGGCCGGGCGAACGTCGCTCCCAACCGGAAGACCATCAAGACCGATCTCGAGGTGCCGGATCGTCATCAACGGCGCCGGCGCCGCCGGCATCGCTACCACGAGGCTGCTTCTGGCCGCCGGCGCCGCCGACATCATCCTTTGCGACCGCAACGGCGCCATCTATTCCGGCCGCCCCGCCGGCATGAACCCGTACAAGGAAGACATCGCCGCCCACACCAACCCCGAAGGCGTGAAGGGGGATCTGGCCGTGGCCCTGCGCGGCGCCGACGTCTTCATCGGGGTTTCCGGGCCCGATGTGCTGACCCCGGAGATGG
>JADBKO010000032.1 GCA_014896355.1 Bacillota bacterium | reverse complement strand
CTTCCAGAAGCTGCAACCCCAGTTCCTTGGCCGCCTGGCGCGCCAGCTTGACCTGCACCACAGAGTTGACCTCTCCGGCGTTGTATAACACCGCCACGGTGCGGGCTTTGGGCAGGAGGCGCTTCACCAGGGCCAGCTGTTCCTTCACGGGGTTCATGTCCGTCGTGCCTGTGACATTGGTGCCGGGGTGGCTCAGGCTCTTGACCAGTCCTGCAGCCACCGGATCCGTGACTGCGGTGATCAGGATAGGGATCGTGCGGGTGGCATTGGCCATGGCCTGCGCTGTGGGCGTAGCGATGGCCAGCACCAGATCCACATTCTCCTGGACGAATTTCTGGGCGATGGTGCGGGCTGTGGACATATCTCCTTGAGCGGAATACCACTCAACCTGGAGGTTCTTCCCCGGTTTGTAGCCCTGCGCGGCCAGCCCGTCGAGGAAACCTTGCCGTGCAGCATCCAGGGCAGGATGGTCGATAATCTGCATGATGCCGATGTGGACCGGCGATGCGGCCAGGGCCACAGGGGAGGAGGGGACGGCAGCCACAGGCCATGCAGAGCCCAGACCGGCCGGGGGCAAAAACGGCCCGCTGCCCAGGATCATGAGGAAGACCAGGGCCGGCAGGACAAGGAAAGCCGCCAACCACGCGAGGCGGGCACTCCGCGGGCGAACCGGGCTCCGGGCAGCGGCAGAGATGGGGTGAACAAGCATCTTCATTCCTCCCTACTCCTTACGGAATGTGAGACTTCTTCCGCCTGCACTTCCTAATCTGCATTCGACATGCTCTTGTGTGCAGGCGCTTCTGTGGCTACAAGGTTGCCAGGGTATGAAAAAGCACCCGCTGAGGGTGCTGCTCCAAACTACCGTGCTACCGAGCTACACCCTGTTCGGTTGGCGCCCGCCGGCGCCCTGCTCACCAACGGCGGTTATTGATGCCTATTTTATCTTCGGCCATCCGATCTGTCAACGCCACCCGGCCTCTGCAGTTCCGCAACCCACTCCTGAAGCCGAGCCGTGGCCTCCTCCGCGCTCATCTCGTCGAGATTGTCCATCAGGTCGCAGATGGACTGGTACTGTTCCGGAGTGATGACGCCTGCCTCCCGGAGCCGGTCATACGCTGAAATCAGCTTGATTTTGGCTTGCTGCAACTCCGCATACAAATCCGCCACCGCACTGCCTCCCCGGCTGCTCTATTCTTCCACCCGGTCGGTGATGTCCACGAAACGGGTGCATTCAGGGATGAACTTGAGGATCGCCTTGCCTGTCTGACCCCGGCGCTGCTTGGCGATGATGATCTCCGCCTGCCCCTTGGTGTTGCGCTCCTCCGCTTCGTCCGGGTAATAATACTCATCCCGATAGACAAACATCACCACATCGGCAAACTCCTCGATATTGCCGCTGTCCCGCAGGTCCGACAGAGCCGGCCGCTTGTTATCCCGGGCCTCCACGCCGCGGTTGAGTTGGGACAACAAGATGACGGGGACATCCAGTTCCCCGGCCAGATCGCGGATTTCCCGTACCGCATCGCCCACCACCAGGGCCCAGTTCTTGTTGGTGCTGGTGGCCGGTTTCAGAAGCTGCAGGTAATCAATGATGATCAGGGCCAGGTCCGGCTCCTCCGCTTTTACCTGCCGCGCCATGGCCCTCAGTTCCGCCGTGGTCAGCCCGCGCTTGTCCACAACCTTGATCGGCAGCTTGTAGAGTTCATTGAAGATGCTGTCCACCCGGGCGAACTTCTCATCGTCCATGCGCGCCGCATAGTCCAAGGGCGAAACCTCCAGGCTACCGTCGTCGCGACGATAGCGGAAAAACTCACTAATGACCAGGCGGTCGCCGATTTGTTCGTCATCCATCTCCAGGCTGAAGATCAGCACCGGCTGGCGACGATGCTTGCATCTGGCCACGTTGACGGCGAAATTCAGGGCCAGGGCCGTTTTGCCCATGCTGGGCCTTCCGGCAAGGATGATGAGGTCCTTCTTCTTGAAACCCGTGGTCAACACGTCGATGGAAGGATAGCGCACAGGTAGACCGTACGCCACCTTCCCTTCTTTGCGTTCCACCAGGTTGTTGTAGCATCTGGACAAGATGTCGGCCAGGTCTTTGATTTCCTGTTCCGGGCCACCGATCTGGGTCGCCTGAAAGATGAGTTCCTGTGCCCGGGCCCGGCATGCTTCCAGGGAAGGCTCGCTGTCCAGAAGAATCATCCGCTCGATCTCCTGGGCCGCGTGCAAAATCGCCCTCTTGACATACTGTTCCATGAGTACCCGGATGCTGGGCTCCAGCTCCGCTTGGCTGGCAAAGGCCTCTGTCAACGCCAGCAACACGTGCTCCGGATCGGGGATTTTCCCCTCCTTGCGCAACTGGTTGAAAACCTGGGTGTAGCTGACCTTTCCTCCCTCCTGGTAAATGGCCAGCATGGCCCGGTACACAGCCCGGTTGGCAGCGTCGTAGAAATGGTCCGGCCCCAGTTTGCTGATGACCGTATCGATGGTCTGAGGATACTTCAGGATGATGCCCAATACCCGCCGTTCCGCCTCGATATCCTGAGGAGGGCTGATGGCCCCCACCGCCCAGTCAGTCCTTATACTCATCGGGATACATTTCCCTCCAACGTTTGATCAGTTCGTTGTCTACCTTCCGGTACGCTCCGGCATTGGGCATGCCCTCATAACCGGAGCCGGAAGCCGGCCTGTGCTCGTCGCCGGGGTGTCGGCCGTTTTTAGCCAGCCCCCTTGCTCCCTGGGCGCCGGAAACTCCCTTACGCAGCCCTGCGCCCGCCCCGGCCGCTTCGCGCCGCCCCTGCTTCAAACGCTCCCACGCCTCCCGGTAACGGGCCAGATCCTCCACGGTTCGCACCCCGTCCTGGTGCCATTGGCGTAAAACCGCCTCCAGATAGCTCAGCCGCGGGCTCATGGCACTGCGCGCCGTCTCCTCGATGGCCTCGATCATCACGGCCGGATCCATGTGCTGGTCTTCCAGCCAATACCGTAGCTTTTCGAAGTGCATTTCGCTCAGGAGACCGATGCGGTCATGATAAGCGGCAATGACTCGTTCCAGAGGCTCCAGCTCTTCCACAATCTCGTCGTCGCTGACCCGGGGCCCGGCTTGCGAACCGTCACTGCTTTCCGCCGGACCGCCCGACGGCGCCGTCGGCGCAGCGGCGCTGCCAATCTCCTGTGGCTGTGGGGCCTTCGTGGTGGGGCCTTCCGCCACGGGGACATCGGCTCCGGAAGCGAGGGGAGCACTGAATTCCGCGTTGCGACGGACCCTCCAGTTGCGCGTGGCCAAGGCCAGAAACTCTGCCTCCGGCAGCGGGTCGTGGATAAGCAACGCCCCGGGCCCGTCCTGGCCCGGGGGCCGGCGTTCTACCAGGCCCCATTGTTCCAGTATCTGAAGTTCCCGCTCCATTTCGTCGCTGCTGAACCCCAGCTCTTCGCGGACCTCCGCCAGGGAGCGCGGCTTCGCGGGGTTCCGGGCGAAGTCCGCTGCATACTTCAAGTTGAGCCACAGCAGCACTGCTCCGGCCCCGATGACGGGCTGATACAGGCCAAACAGCTCCGGCCGAATCAACATCACCGGCAGATGCCTTTCCCTTCCGGGAATTACCTGGAAACTCTCAGTCATTGGCTCCCCCCTCAGCCGCCGGAGATGGTCCCCGGCATAGGGAAACCCTTCCTCTCCGGCAGGGCGCTGTACTCTCACCCCACCAAGCGGGCGCCTTGGTCTTCCGCCAGGAAGATGCTGTTGCGCCCGCTCGCCTTGGCAGCATAGGCCATCTTGTCCGCTATGCTGAGAAGCTCATCGCGGGTTCGCACCTGCTGGGAGGGGAACACGGCGATACCCATGCTGGCCGTGAGACGAAGGGTGCCGAAATCGTGGCTGGAGATGGCCTCCCGGATCCGCTGGGAGACCCGAGTGGCCTCCTGGGCATCAGCGTCCGGGAGAATCACAGCAAACTCCTCGCCACCGTAACGGGCCACGAAGTCGCTGGCTCGGACGTTTTCCTTGATGATCCGGCCCACGGTGTGTAAAACCTCGTCTCCCTTTTGATGGCCGTACCGGTCGTTCACGGCCTTGAAATGATCCAGGTCGATCATGATCATGGCCACGGACTTCTGAGACGAAGCGGCAGCTTGGACTTCTTCGTCCAGACGATTGCGAAAATAGCGGTAGTTGTACAGGCCGGTCAGATCATCTGTAATGGCCATCTGGCGGGTTTCTGCAAACAGCTGAGCGTTCTGGATGGCGAAGGCGGCCTGGTTCGAGATAATCAGCAGCAGGCGCACGTCGTCCTGGCTGAACGCGGACGCGTCCTTACGGGTGAGGACCAAAACAGCCACCACACTTCCGCGCACGGTCAGAGGAATGCAGAGAAGCGAGCGATACCCTGCATCGCCCAGCCACCGGGAGCGGTCTTGCTGCAAAATATCCCCCACAATGAGAGGTTGCCCTGTCAGGATCGCCCATCGGACTGCACTTTGCCGGGACTCCCGGCACAAATTGTTGATCTGTTCGTCAGAAAAACCGCGCTGTGTCTGTGGCTGTAGCTGCTGGTCCTGACCCAGTAAGAGCAAAGCGCAGGCATCGTAGTCCACGACCCGGAGCATGGTGTCCACCAGGGTGTCGGCCAAATCTCCCAAATTGGCGATACTGCCCACGACGGAGGTGAACTCGTAGATGGCCAAGATCTCAAAAATGCTCTTGTCCAGTTCCGAACGCAGCTTCTCCATGGCTTGGGCTGCAGTCTCCGCTCCGGCCTCGGCCTGGCGGGCCTGAGCCTCCATGGCCGCCATTCGGGTCAGAATTCGGCGCTTCCATACTTCGACGGCGGGAATCGCCCCGCCTCCCAAAGCTAAACCCAGGCCGACGGAAACGACGAGGACTGGCACCGAGTCCCGGGAAACCACCCCTCCCGCAGTCAACGCAGTGACGATCCCAAGGCCCAAGGCGCTGAGCCATACCCAAATGGCCCGGCGCCAATGAAGATAGACTGCGGCCGTAGAGGTGATGATCCCCCCTGCCGCCACTATGATCGACCCCGCCAAGGCAACCACCCTGGTCCCCCCACTCTAAGAAGTCCGGTTCTTTTTGTGCTCCTCCTGATTCCGCCCCGTCACATCTATCTCCGCCAGATACGGTGCCAG
Organism: Bacillota bacterium; assembly: GCA_014896355.1. Taxonomy (GTDB): domain Bacteria; phylum Bacillota; class UBA5301; order Bu52; family Bu52; genus Bu52. Next base: position 35,168 of record JADBKO010000032.1, on the reverse strand, counting down.
CTTGTAAGCCCTCCGTTTTGCTTCCCGGGCCTGTTCCTCACGGCCACTGGTGGCATGGACACGGCTCAGCAGCTGCCATCCCGCCGCACAGCCGGGGTCTTCTTTCAAAATCGCGCGAAGCCTTTCCTCCGCCTTATGCAGCTCACCATCCTCGAGGTCCATTTCGGCCAGCTTCAGGCGCGCCTGCACATCCCTTTCGTCCACCTGCAATGCTGCCGCAAAGGCCTGCCGGGCCTGATCGGCTCGACCCGCCGCACGGTAAGCTTCACCCAGCAATCGGTGGGCCAGTACCGACTCGGGTTGGCTTATGATGGCTATCTGAAGATGGCTGATGGCCTCCAGGTAATTGCCCTGTTCCAGCAGCACCATGCTGGTGCCCAAATGGGCCGGAGTGTAACTGGAATCCTGTTCGGCCGCCTTCGTAAAACAAGCCTGGGCCAAGAACATCTGGTCATTTATGTAATACGCCATGCCCAGCTTGCACCAGAGGCGTGGCTCAGCCGGCGCGGACAACAAAAGGGCGCGGTAATGGGTTACCGCCTCCGCCGGGCGGCCTGACAAATAGAGGGCATCCGCCAGGTTTTCGCGGGCAAGCCGGTCATTGGGCCTTGTACTCACCTGCTCGCGGCACCGCAAGAGTGTCCGCTCCAGGTTCTCTTCGGATTTGAAGTCTACGGGCCGTTCAGGCTCCGGTCCGTGGTCCTCCGCTCCCTGGGCCTGGGGCCACCCGACCCCAAAATAAGGCAGGAAATGTTCAGATCGGACGCGCCCCATTTCCCGGTAGATTTCCGCCGCCACATCAGAGGCACCTAGCCGATAATATACCAGGCTGAGATTCTTGTAGATGGGCAAGCCCTTCAAACCATAAGGCTGGACCCGCAAGGCCTGTTTATAGGCCTCCGCCGCCTGAGCAAAGGCACCCCGCTGCTGCAAGGCTTGTCCGTAGCTGAACCAAAGCGAAGCGCTGGTCAGACCTCGGCTGACTGCCTGACGGCAAACCTTCTCTGCTTCTGCTGGCTTACCTGATTCCAATTGCAGCCTGGCCAGCTCCGCGAAGATGTCCCGGTAGTCCTGTTCCGTGGACAACCCTGTCTCCATGGACAGTGCTTGCAGGTAGGACTCAATGGCTTTGGCCGGCTGGCCCAGGGCATTGTAGCAGTGCCCCAGCGTGTGGTAGACATCTCCGGACAACGGCGCGCCGCCCAGGCGCAAAACCTGCCGGAGGACAGCCAGGGCCTGCTGGAACTCCCCTCTACTGATGTGCAGGTTTGCCAGATTGGTGAGTGCCACGGGTGCGATTTCTGGATCCAGCTCTGCAGCCACCTGAAACCGCAACATGGCTTCCTCGATTTTCCCTTGCTGGGCGAGATAGGTTCCCAGGTTCGAGTGGGCTGGTGCGTATCTGGGGAACCGGGTCATGGTCTCCCGCCACATGGGAACAGCTTGCTGATATTCTCCCATCATGGCCCAAGCAACCCCCAGATAATTACGGGGCTCCGGTGTGTCGCGGACTTCCTTCACCAGCTCTTGCAGCTTCTGCACTGAATCGGCCAGCAAACCCAGTTCGCGTGACAAAGAAAGGTACTGGCGGAAAGCCTCAGCCAGGGAAGGATCACATTGCCATGCCAGCTCAAAGGCTTCCCAGGCCTTTCGGAGGTTTCCCGCCTTTCGCTGGATCTGTCCGATCCTTAGCCAGAGGGCGGCCGGCGAATCGGATTTCGCCGCCGCCTGGCGATAGAGTTCTACGGCGGTGGCGTAACGCCCGGCCCGGACAAGGCTTTCTGCAGCCGGCAGCAGCTCTTCGTCTTTGGGGGCTGCGGCTTGGCCAGGCTCTTTCGGCGCGTCCCCCCAGGCAGGGCCGGAAAAGAGCTCCTCAAACCTGGGGTCAGACGCCAAACGCCTCGCCAGCCGGGTCCAGAAGCCTTTTCCCAGACCGCCCTTGGGCCCTTCCCATGGCAACACCGGCTTCCGTAGGCGGAACCAATGGCGCAGCGCCACGTGAACACCCCCATCACGACCCGATCTGCGCCACCCGGCATTCATTCGGTTCATCTTTAGTTCGCTATTTCGCTCAACGTTTCCTGTTTTCGGAATCCGCTCTCCTAGCGAACACCCCCAGAGCCTTCCAGTTGATCCGCCAGCTCAGCCCAGCGAGTGTAAAGTTCCTCCAGTTGCCCTTGCACCTGCCTCTGATCCTCGGCCAGCCGGCGGAGCTCCTCTGCATCCGCCTGATACGTAGCCGGATCGGCCAGACGTTGGTTGATCCGCTGCAACCGACTCTCAGCCTGGTCGATGTCCCCCTCCAATGCCCGGACCTGCTCCTTCAACCTGCGTATCCGGTCCTTGGAAAGGCCGGGCTTTGTGGACGATGGAACGCGGTCTTCCTCCGTATCCGGCAGCAACGGCTGACCGCGCGTTTCCTTCTCTGAAGCCAGCCTTTCCCTCTCCGGCGGAGCGCTGCCGCCGGGCGTTGCCAATCCCGCCTGGGCTGAAGCCCGGTGCATTTCCAACCAGGCAGACAGCGGCCCGTCGAAGACCTGCACACTTCCTCCGCCGGTGATCCATAAGGTCGACACTGTGCTACGCAAAAGCCTACGGTCATGGGAGACCAGGAGGAGCGTGCCCTGGTACTCCGTCAACGCTTGCTCCAAGGCTTCCCGCGCTTCGATATCCAGGTGGTTCGTGGGTTCATCCAGGACCAACAGATTGGGTGCCCGGGACAACAGGCACGCCAGCAACAGGCGGTTTCGTTCTCCGCCGCTCAAGGCCGAAGTCGCCTTGAACACTTCATCGTCTCGAAACAGGAACTTGGCCAGATAGTCCCTGGCCTGGGCAGGCGGCCAGGCTGTGGCGCTTTCCAGAGCCTCCAAAACGGTCTCCCCCGGCGGCAAGCTGGATAGTTCCTGGTCAAAATATCCCAGGGTCCACCCGGTTCCATATTCGACCTGGCCCTGATCCGGCGCTGCCTCGCCCACCAGAATCCGCACAAGTGTGGTCTTACCGCTGCCGTTGGGCCCAATGACACCGACCTTGTCGCCCCGGCGCAACAGGAGATGAACGTCACGGAACAGAAGCCTGGAGCCAAAGGACTTTGCCAAGCCCTGCGCCCGGATGAGGACGCGGGACCCTTCTGCCCCGCCGGGAAGCGCGTTGTTCGTCCAGGGTAGCCGCAAGGAACGGCCATTCTTTCCCGCCCCCGGCTCCGGCCCCATGGCTGTCAGGATCCGCTGAAGCTGCTTCTGACGGCTTTTGGCCTGCTTGGAACGGTTGCCGGCACGGTAACGGTCCACATACGCCTGGAGGTCGGCCGCCCTCCGTTCCAGGAACTCCTGCTCCTTCTCCTCCCGGTCCCGTTCCGCCTCCCATACGCGCCGATAGGCGGAGTAATTCCCCCTGTAGGACCGGAGCTTACCGGATTCCAGCAGCAAGATTCGACCAACCACCCCGTCCAAGAAGTCCCGGTCATGGGAGACCGCTATGAACGTGCCTGGATAACGGGCCAGAAACCCCTCCAGCCATTGGATAGCCTCCAAATCCAGGTGGTTCGTGGGCTCGTCCAACAACAGCAGGTCAGGCCGTGGCAGCAACGTCAGAGCCAGCATGAGGCGGACGCGCTGGCCCCCGCTCAGCTGTACGATGGGCCTGTCCAGATCGGAGGCACGAAAACCCAGGCCGAACAGAACGCGCCGCGCCTCCACTTCCGGCTGAAATCCCCCCTGGGATTCCAGCCACTCTAAAGCCTGCTGGTACTCCTGCGCCCGGTAATGCAACCCTAGGACGGCCAGCTGTTGACGCGCCTGGATCAGGGGCATCTGCACCCGCAGGGCCTCCTCCCAGATGGTGCCCCGCTTGGTGAACACAGCGTCCTGCTGGAGGAAGCCAATCCGCGTACCCTTGCTCACGGTCACGCGTCCCCGGTCAGGTTCCAGTACGCCTGCCAGGATCTTCAGAAGGGTGCTCTTCCCTCCTCCGTTGGGCCCGATGAGGCCGATGTGTTCGCCCGCGGCCAGAGAAAAGGTGACTCCACGGAGTACGGCCTGGCCGCCATAGTCCAAGCTTACATCGGATACAGCCAGTATGCTCACACGTCCAGTCCCCCGAGACTGTGGCGTGTTGCCGCGTCGGCGCCATGCCGCCGCCGAGCAGCCGTCCTGCGGCGAATGCGCCACGCTGCCCACGCCAGCCACGCTCCCGCCACGGCCAATCCAACCCCGCCCAGGCTCCACCAAAACCGTAGCCGGGACAAAGCTTCAAGCTGGGGTTGCACCGGACCAAAAGCCACAACCGACGGATTACCCAACGCCAGCCACCCCCAGATGGTCCAGCCCGCCAGGGCAGCAAAGAACCCTGCGCCCCAGGCCCCCAGCCTCCGGAAACCGGGACCCTTTCGTGCACCCTTTCCTCCCACGTGGCTCCTCTGCGCCGGTCGCATTCGTTCGCCCCCCATTCATCGTCCTCACAAGTCTACGCGGCCGGGGGAACTTTATAACTACGCGGCCGGCACAGTCCACGGGGTGCCCGGGATCGTCAGTCGAACAGCTCGCTGACGGAACCCTCGGTGTGAATACGGTGGATGGCTTTTGCCACCAAAGGTGCCACGGAGAGGACGGTCACCTTCGGCAGCTTACGGTTCGGCGGAATAGCCACCGTGTTGGTGAACACGACCTCCTTGATGGCAGGATGGGCCATGCGTTCCGCAGCTGGCCCGGACAGGATGGGATGTGTGGCGCACACGTAGACCTCAGGCTTGGCCCCGTGCTGAAGAAGTGCCTCCACTCCCGCAATCAGCGTCCCACCGGTATCGATAAGATCCTCGATAATAATGGGCTTCTTCCCCACCACGTCTCCGATGACGTGCGTGACTTCGGCCACATTATGGTCAGGGCGCCGTTTGTACATCCCGACCAGGGGCAGATTCAAACGGGCCGCCATCTGTTCCGCCCGCTTGATTCCCCCGGCATCCAAGGCCACCACCACGGCATCCGACAGGTCACGGCCCCGGAAATAATCCGCCAGGATCGGCAAAGCCGTGAGATGGTCCACAGGGATATTAAAAAAGCCTTGTATAGCTGGGGCGTGCAGGTCGATGGTGACCACCCGGTCTGCTCCGACCGTGGTCAATACATCCGCCACCATGCGCGCTGAAATCGGCTCCCGCGGAGCCACCTTTTTCTCCTGCCGCGCATATCCGTAATGAGGAATGACGGCGTTGATTCGCCCTGCGGAGGCCCGCTTGAGGGCGTCAATCATGATCATGAGTTCCACGAGATTGTCATTCACGGGCTGGGATAGAGATTGGATCACGAATACGTCATACCCGCGGACCGTCTCTTCGTAGCGCACATAGATCTCACCACAGGCGAACCGCTTGATCATCACATGCCCCAAGGGGACTTGGAGGAATTCCGCTACCTCTTTGCCCAATTGCGGGACTGACGTACCTACGAAAATCTTCATGCCTTCCAGCATGCTCATGGTCGTTGCTCCCTTTCCCTACGAAGAACAAAACTCTTCCAGGCTTGTACCGGCACGCAGGCCAAGTGAACTAAATCTTCTGTGGGCAGCCAGTCGTTTGCCCGTCCGGCAAAAAGTACGGTTCCGGATGGAGGAACCTCGGAGTCGCCTGCCCACAAGACGTAAGCCAGTGCAACGTTGGGCAAGGCTTGTACGATTGTCGACGCAGTTCCGAATCCGGCCTCTCGGGTGGCTTGTCCGAACACTTCACGGCATGCCTCGTGCAGTAGATCCGGATCGGACCCGAAAAGCGCCACCAGGGGCGCTATCACGCGCCGTTGAAAAGCGTCCCAGTAGACCGCTCCTCCCCACAGCTGACGAAACGATATCCAGTCCGTTTCTGGCCGCGACGCTGAATCAGAAGGCGACGCAGCTAAATAGTGAAGGAGGACAACCTGGTCTGCGCCGGTCAAGGGGAAGAGGCTCTCCATTCGCCCGGGGGCGCCTTCACGGCCCTGAACAGGCCAGGAAATCCTAACGGTCCTGCCAAAGTATTCGAGCGCGACCTGCCCCGGTATACCCAGGCCCGCGCCCGTGAGTAATGCAGCCGTCTCAGGTGGAATGGACGCCAATTTCCGCCAAGCTTCGTCCAACGCCGCCCGGTACCCTGCCGGTGTTCCCCCGACATCGTTGCCGCCACGGCCGGCCATTCATCATCACCCCTTCCCCTGTGCCTTAAAGCGTTCGTGAAATTAACACCGAGACGACCGCCGGCGGTCCTGAGGAAGGGCCTTGGCCGGAATCCCCCCGCGACGCTGCCTCCAGATGTAATATATCATACTTTCCGCCGTCGTCATCCCCGAAGGTCCCATCCTCCGTGCCTTCGGGGGAGCGGGCCTTTCCGCGCAACGTCTCCCAAAGTAGAGCCGGTGCCGCCCGCGCTTCCAGCTCGAGACTATAGGGATACCGTTCGAGGAGGTACCGGATCCCCAGGGTCGCCGAGGATTTGTGTTGCCACTTTTCCTGGTTCGCGGCGTCCCCATTGTCCCGGACGCGGGATGCCCCTGCATCATGGCGAACCCAGAGCCGCAGCTTGGCGACCTGGGGGATCTCCGTCAGGAGGGCCACCTCCGAACCATACTCAAGCCGATGGCATCGCCAGTCTCCGAGAGGCGATGGTCGCTGAAACGCGGTGCCGACGCGGGCTGCGGCTTCCAACCGGCTGGGGCCCCAGATCAACTGCGGCAACTGGATCCCCAGCCAAGAACGCCATGACGTTCGTTCCGCCGCTAAATCCTGGCGGTACTCCGCCCCAGGCTCCCATGACCATGACTGCCCGAGGCCGGATGTCGTAAACCTCCACAACCAATAGCTCTTCTCCTTTGCGACAGGAAAATGTTTGTAGCGCAGATCCGTCCGCACAAAGATGCGGCTGGGTTCGGGGTCTGCGGGCCACTCGATGCCGGAGGAGTCTTCCGGTTCCTCCATGGCGGCCCGGAGATCCACCCCGGCAGACTCCTCCTGAAAAGAGTCGTCCTGCGTGGGTGCCACACTGGTCGGAAATCCCAGAGTGGCGGCCAGGTCAACCCCGTGCCAGGAGTTGCGCGGATTCTCCGGATAATCCTTCATGCGCGCCAGGACTTGGCCGGATACCCTGTACGCAGCCGCTGAGCGCCCAGCGCTTGACCTGTTCCTCAAACCAAGCTCTACATCCGTGTAGCGTAGAAGTGGGCGGGCTTCCGGAAGGCGGAACTCGACCCGCACAGCCCCCAGGTTGCCATGACTCTCCCTGGACGCCGGCAGGTTCAGGCGTGCCTGCAGCCCCAACAGCCAACGCCGGTCCACACTGTCAGGTGCCGATACCGCCACAGCCCCTTTTAGCCAGTCCAAGACCTCCCCACCCACGGCCGACCCATCCAGGCTCAGTGCAAGGCCAGCTTCCGGCCGGTCCGCTCTCAGGCCCTCGGCATCCAAGGGTAAATCGGCCTTCGCCTGCAGCTGCCAGTGGATTCCTGCGGCCGCCGGGCCAGCCAAGGTGAGGCTGGCCTGGGGCCCAGGTCTGCCCTGCTGATATTGAAGCCGCCATTGCACCTCGGGCTTGTCCTCGCGCCGGGTGTCTGCCGCTTGCGCGGGATCCGCCATGAGTGGCATACAAAGGCTGAGAGCGACACTCAGGCAAAGCGGCATAAGGCTGGAGTTTTGCGCCCGTGCTGCCGACGTACCGCTGCCGCTCACCCGGACACAGGGCTGTGAGCCCCTTCCGCCGCATCCGGGCCCGCAATAGAGTGTGTTCATGCCCGAAGTGCCCTCTCCCTGCGGCATCGGATGTCGCCCCTTCCGTTGGCGTGGTGGTTCAACCATATCGCCCGCGGAGGGAAGGTGTCAAACCGCCTGAAAGCCTCGGGACCCGGCTGGCGCCCAGTCTCCAGTGTGAGCTATGCTGTGATTTTCTCGCTGCTTCGCGGCATATCTCCAAAAATGCAACCAGGCTGTGCTCACCGCGGTCGCATAATGGCCCAGATCAGCGCCAGGACCACAATCACAAGAATCCACGCAGTGAGGCGGTTCCCTGTCCGTGCCTCCCGGTGACCCGGTTGTTGTTGCGCCGCCATGCGGGCTGCCTTCTTCAGGAGCGGAATGGCCCTCTGGTAATCCCCCTGCTGGCGATAAACGACCCCCAAATTGTGGTAAGCCATGGCCAGCTCCGGATCGAGATCCAAAGCCTGTCGATAACGCTCGATGGCCTTCTCCAGGTGGCCTTCCTCACGCTCGATGTTCCCCAGGTTGGCGACCGCTGGTGCGTACTTCGGGTCAAGGCCAATGGCGGTCTCCAGATGCTGGCGCGCTGCACCCCAATCCTTGCGCCCGGCAGCCAGGACCCCCAGTCTACTCTCCGCCCGGGCCGCAACCTGTCTTATGGTCAAGCCTGAGACCCCATCCACGAAAGGCACCGCGTCCTGTATGAGGTGATCGCCTTCCCGGGGCGCGGCAGACTCCTGGTCGAGTCCTGCGTTTTGGCATATGGCCAACACCTGGCGGCACAGTTCTTCGGCTCGTTCCGATTCCCCTTTCCTGTAGGCGGCTTCAGCTTGGCGGAGCAGGTCTTCGGCCTGAGAGGAGTGTTCCGATGTGGGTTCCACCTGTGCGCACCGTCTCTCTACCGGGAAACCCCGGTGAACACGGTGCCTCCCTCCGTTCCCGATTTCTTTCGTTCGTGACTGGACAAAAACGCCGTGGAAAGCCGTTTGCGGTGTAGATTTGACTCAACCACGGATACTCCTGCTCCGCCGCCGAACGCCACCGGTGATCACGACAGCCACAGGCATAGCCATTCCAATGATACCGAAGGCGGGATAGCCCCAACCCACCAAAGAGGCGAATCCCACGTCCGCCAGCATCCAAGAACAGAAGGTCAGGAGGGCCAGAAGGACCAGAACGAGTTGCCGCCGGTGGAACCATTGCTGCAGTCTGGCTCGCAAAACCAGGAGATTGGCTAGTGCTGTGCTGAACATGGCCAGCCAAAGTATGGCGGCATATAACGCGGTGGGTGAGACGGCCCCTGGAGGATGCATCTGCGCCAGGAGCAAGAAAGGCATGGGGCTGTGCAGGACGGCCGGGCCTCCCTCTTGAATGGCCGTGCAGCCCCGGGCCAAAAGATAGCCAATGATCGAAAGGCCGATGACCACCCCTATGTGGCGCTCACGGTGGGAAGATCTGCGTCCCGGCCGGAGGCTCACGAACAGTGCTCCCAGGGTGGGAAAGTTATATCCAGCATATAAGACCGCCGCCACCATCCAGTTCGACAATGGACTTCCTGGGGACGGCGGCAGCATGTAAATGTCCGCCTGTACGGACGGAGCCGGCGGGAGGCTGGTCACCCAGAAGATGCCCAGGCAAAGGAGAACGCCGAGCCATCCATTGATTCCCATAAAAGCGGCGTGGCCCCGGAAAGCGATTCCCAATGCGAGCAAGGCGGTGAGCGCGCTGGTGACCTCAGGGTCAAGCTGCCAAGTAAGAGAAAGCGCAGTGGCGCTCCCGGACAGCATAACCGTCAGGCTTTGGAAGGTCATCATATCAATGACTAAAGCGGCTGCGTGTCCGAGGGCCCCCGGGAGCAGAAGGGAAAGAAGCTGACCATGGTCTTGGGCCTGGTGCCGCGAGGCCAGGGTCATGGTGGCGAGGCTCAGGCCGCCGAGCAGCACGGTGGCGATCACGATGCCGGCGGCAGATCTTGGGCCGAAGACCGCGAAAAACTGGGCGACCTCCCTACCGGAGGCGAAACCCGCACCTACCACAGCGGAGATTACTGCGGCCGCGGCTCCCCACACACGCGCCGGAAAGCGTCCGCGGGTCCGGGCGACAGATTCGGCGGGCTTTCCGAAGCGACGGCGGTTACAGAGAAGTGACATGGCCGGCAATGGCGAAGGACCCACCCGCCCTTCTTCATCCGGGCCTTAGGCAGCCCGGGAGGACGACTGCCTCCCCTGGGTATCGATCCAGCGTTTCTCATGTCTACGCACATCTCCACCGAATATGCAACATCCAAGCCTGGGACCCGTACGGAGATCATTACATCTTTCGAGCGGAAGGAATTCCCAATTCCATGCATATTTTCCCAGCCTACGCCACATACTGCCGTCAGAGGCGTATATGTATGTATGTGTGCAGGTGAACCACCCATGCTCGGCGTGCCTATTCCGGGAAACCTCGATCGCCACGGTCTGACCGATTCTTCCACGTGCGCGCCCACCCGCGTGCATATGGATGACAGCCACTCCACGTTCCTCATCGCAGAAGATCTGCTAGCCCGGCTGGCGGGTCTATGTGCTGCGGGCGAGCCAGAGCTGGCGGTTGTCTGTATCGGAACGGACCGGTCCACGGGGGACGCATTGGGCCCTTTGGTGGGGTCTTGGCTGGTGGAGAATGCTCTCCCGCGTCTGCAGGTGTCCGGCACCCTAGACCAACCCATCCACGCTGCAAACCTGGGGGAGTGGTTGAAAGCACAGCAGGGAAAAGCGAGGTCCCAGACCATCACCTTGGCTGTGGATGCCTGCCTCGGAAAGAACGAGAGCGTCGGGATGGTCAGCATTCGGTCAGGGCCCCTGTATCCTGGTACAGGCGTGAACAAATCGCTGCCCCCGGTAGGGGACATTCATATGGTCGGCGTGGTGAACGTGGGGGGGTTCATGGAATATCTAGTTTTGCAGAACACACGTTTGAGTTTCGTGGCTCGCATGGCTCGCGTCATGGCCAGTGGCATCTGGTATGCCTGGAGCAGGGTGGTAGGGGCAGCGCCATCCCACGCGCAACGGGCCTTTTCCGGAATCTTCCCCGCCGGAGGCGGACCCGTAGCTTGCTGCGAGATTCAACTCCGTTCGTCCGAAAGCGCCTCCGGGTAAGCCGGTCCCCGTCAGGCCTACAGCTGCCCTCGAACCTCCACTGCCCGCCGGACGGATTCGACGACCTGGTCCGGAGAAAGGCCCGCCGCGTCAATGACTGGCGCACGGGTGGCACGGAGGCTCTCGCCTAAGAAAGCCCGGTCTATTCCAGAGGTCACCACCGCATGCACCCCAGCGAGGTTGCCAGCTATACCTACGGTCTGGAAGCCAGCCTCTTCTAGCGCAACCTTGACTGAGTGGAGATCATTACTGACGGCCACCATGACACGTTTCTCCGCCAATGCTCCTCGGCCTCCCTTTTGCCCGTCCTGGCTCAAAGACGCGCTGCAACTGAAGGAACCCATTCGCGAGCGAGCCTGATCAATCCAGGGCGCTGGTTGCTGCCGGATACACTTCTTGCGCGTTAGCCGGCATTCCCAGTATGGCATCTTCGGGCTGAGGCTATTCCCAGAGGTTCCTAAATTTCGGGCACCCTCGTCATGGAAGCGCTGAAATTTCCTCGGCCGGCTGTCCCTGCCAGGTGTCGGATTCACGGCCGGGGCGAAACGACGGTTATACCCCTACCTCGTGATAGCGCTCTTCCTCGGCATCCGTCGCTGCCGTGTCGCGAGTCTCTTCGAGCATCTTGCACTTTCCCTCGATGATGGCTCCGTCCGCCATGACCAGCCGTTTCATCTGTACTGTGCCGATCACCCGCCCGCTTGGAACAATCTCCAATCGGTCTTCCACCACCACGGTGCCCTTAATCTCCCCAGCCACCAACATGTTACGACTGCGTATCGTCGCTTGGATGGATCCCTGCTCGCCAACTAACAGATCCCCACCGACCTGGAGCTCTCCTTCGAAGGTACCATCGACTCTGACCGTGCCTTCCGCAATGAGCTTACCGGTGATCTTGGTTCCCGTGCTTACCAGGGTTTCAACGGAGTTTCCATTCCGTGTGCCATCGCCTTTTCTATACATGTCGGTGCCTCCGCCTGCCAGAGATTTCTCCTGGCGTGTAGTAGTCAAGGCTCCTAGGGAAGATAGAAGACCGGATTGACCACCTGCCCCCCGGCCCATACCTCATAGTGGACGTGGGGCCCCGTAGAGAGGCCTGTGGTCCCTGCCAGTCCCAAGGTCTCCCCCTTGTTGAGCCACTGCCGCGAGCGGACCAGAATGCGGCTCAAGTGGGCATAGCGCGTCTCATAGCCGTTCCCGTGGTCCACCCGCACCAAGTAGCCGTAGCCTCCTTGCCATCCAGCAAAGCTCACAACGCCTTCTGCAGCGACGGCCACAGGGGTCCCGCTAGGACACGAGATATCGACGCCCTCATGGAACCTTTCTCCACCAAGAATCGGGTGGGTTCTATCCCCAAATCTTGAGGCAATCCTTCCGGCCGCGGGCCATATGCTAGGAATGCGTTGTAGGCGGTCATAGTAGTCCGACAAGGCGGCCTGGATCCCCGTGAGCGCATGTCTGGTCTGCGTCACGCTCTGCTGGATTCGTTGCAGGTTTCCCGGTGCCGAAGAAGCCGTGGGTAGGGGGGGAGCAGCGTCTTGCCGCCGGATTCCGGCGAAACCACGGCTCCCCAGGATCCTCTCACTTTGCCGTCGAACCCCGCCTAGGGCCGCGCGCCCGCCGGATGTCCGGGACACTTGGTTTTGTAGATTTACAGCTCGGCTGAGTAGCTGGTTGACTTGCTCGCCCAGTGCCTCTAGTTCGTGAATCTGGGCCTTTAGGCGAGCGGTGTCTGTCTGTAGCCGTGCGATAGCCTTGTCCCTGTCCCTGTTTGCCTGCTGGAGAACCTGGATGGTTTGATTCGCTTCCATAAAGGCCTGGGATTTCTGGGTGAGTTCCCACCGGATATATCCGTGGCTCAGCGCCATGAGCACCAGAATCGATAGGGCTGCGCCGGCCAGGGAGAAGGCAATATAGCCCGTGAGCGCAGTGAAACCAACCCTCCGCACGCTGGTCTCCGAGTTCGGGATTACGAGGATTGTAACTCTGCGACGTAAGAGGCCGGATAAAAGCTGCTTTACACGATCCAGCAGATTAAGGTTTGCTGGACGACGTGTTGACGCCATTCTTTGGGTGCACCCCCGGTTCGACAGCCCCCTCGCTCTGCCCAGTCGTGAAACCCACGCATTCCGCTATCCCGGAGACCCAGTGGTTTATCTGGCCTTTGCCACCAGCCAGGAACCCGGCAGAGTGCTCAGATCCGGCAATGAACGCAAAGCAACCTTCGCCGCCACGATTGAAATCGGCTTTTTGGGCACGGGAGTTAAACGGCTTTCCCCAGGTGGACCTGCTGGTTTTGACTTCCACGCATGGATGCGTTTTCCTTCCGAACATATGTCCATATGGGAATAACGGAGGGATCAAACCGCCCTTCCCGGCCGGGGGTTTCGTCCTGCTCCGAGTGGTCCGCCCGGGTTCCGGTACACCTATCTTTCCCGGGGGCCGACACATTAAGGGTGACGGGCATTTTTCGCCGCCCTCGCGGCATGCTGCGGCCAGAACGGTGCCAACGATTGTCCGCGGCGGTTACGCCGTGGGATTAGAAGCCGGTGCCTGTTCGTTTTGTGGCGCCGATGCCTTCCTTCTCGTCCGAGGCCGCGCTTTCTTAAGCCCGGCCTGCTGCGTGGCACTTTCCACCACGGACAGCTCCTCAGGTGACAACGGGTACTGTGAGACCCCGCCCTTTAACGGCTTCGCGAAAACCCGCGTTCCCGCCTGATTGTTTAACCCGGACATGACGAAGCCGTTTCCATTCATGTCGAGGACAGCCACTGAAAAACTCTGCTGGCCCGATGGGTGGTCAAAGGCCTCGTACCGGATGCAGTTTGCGCGCGCGGCGCTCGTAATCAAAGGCTGAAGCGCATCGAGCCTTTCGTCCAGGGTATCCACTCGAGAGGCGGTCTTGGCTACCTGGGTGGCCAGGTCAGCCACCTCGCTAAGCCCTTCCTGCCCGCCGATCTGATCCAGCAAAGCGAACAAGGATCGGCTCCGCCTCGAGAGTGACGCCATCTTCCCGAGGGCAAGGGCCAACAGAGCCAGCAGGGCTACCACGGCGACCGTAAGACACAAGAGCACCTCGTCGGCATGCTGGTGTATCCAATGGATCCATACGACTCCAAGGTTCATCGTGAGAGGAACCCCCCCGGTCCCTTTCCGACGTGCAGGCTCCGGTCAAAGCACTGCAGGCGTCGACCTGGAACAGCCTGTGCAAGACATAATGGAAGAGCCGGCCCCGTCCGTAGTGCGTGGGTTATACTCGAAACAGCTGGCTCGAGTAACAGAGCCACAAACGAAAGAGGCCGGCACCATGAATTCTACCACATTTGTAGGCTTGGATGTACACAAAGATTCGATCACCGTGGCGGTGGCCCGTCTGGGCCGTCCGGAGGCAGAGTAGTTGGGGGTGATCCCCACCCGATACGCCCGCGGCGGTGGCGCGGATGACGAGACAGGTGGGCAAGCCCGCGAAGCTGCAAGTATGCTACGAGGCAGGGCCTTGCGGGTACGGGATCCACGGACAGTTCTCCCGGATGAGGATTGCGTGCGTGGTGCTGGCGCCCTCCCTGATTCCCAACAAACCTGGGGAACAGGTAAGACCGACTGCCGGGACGCTCAGAAGCTGGCGCGACTACTGCGCAGCGAGGAACCGGCACCGGTCCGGGCACCCGGCGAGGATCAGGAAGCCATGCGGGGTCTCGTCCGGGCCGCACGTCCGGCGAGTCGCCGTGGAAGCGGCTGGGTACTACCGGCGCATTCCCAGGGTGAGTGCAGCACTCAAAAAACGTCAGGAGGGGTGCCGGAGGAAGTCAAGGCCATTGCCTGGCAGGCGCTGAACAGGTCGAATAGGAAATACAAACGCATGGTGGGGAGAGGCAAACGAAGAACAGTGGCGGTGGTAGCCGTGGCACGGGAATTGATGGGATTCATCTGGGCCATCGCCCAAGAGGTTGCCCGGAGAAAGCCAGAAGGGATAACATCCCCGGGTGCACGCTTGGGGCCAGGGTAGCTCCTGACGGATCAAAGCAATGCGGTACCCGGTCAGGCCGTGTGGCAGCTCGACGTTGCCCTGGTAAGGGTCAGATCTGGCTATTCTCTTTGCTTCCGTGCCAGGCGCCCGGCGCAAGAATCGCCTGAGCCCCCAGGCGCCGTGGGGGCAAGCAAGCTCTCTCCACAATGTACCTCATGGCGGACGATGTCTCTGCCTTCAACCAGCGGTAAATCGGACCATGAAGCTAGACCCGCCCGTCGCCGCGGACCCAAGGACAGTCGTGCCCGTGCGCCGCGAGCATAGCAACACTCGCCACCCGTCCATCGGGTTAGTCCTCATAACGGTGAGATCCACGATTAGGCGGAGCGGTTTCGCCAACCGCAGCGCACTCGCGCCCATCCCCACGCGCGGCAACGGGGCCGGTGAACACTAGGCCGGCGCGCTTCCTGGATGCCTGGACCCCTTACTGGGGTTCCCCCAGGCGCTCCTCTCCGGAGAAGCCGAAAAGCTCCAAGATTCGCTGCAGATCATCCAAGCCGTAGAAGTTGATGGCCAGAGTTCCCTTCTTGCGGCCCAGCACAATGGAAACCTGAGTGCCGAAGCGCCTCTGCAGCCGCTCCTGAACGTCGCGGATCTCCGGGGGTAGATCCGCCCTGGCTTTACCGGCCTTCGCTTCCTCGACAGCCTCCTTGGCCTCCGATGTCTCGGGCGTCTTTTCACCGCTTTCCTGGCTGCCATGCAGCATGAGCTCCACTAGCGCCTCGGTCTGGCGTACATTGAGCTGTCCCTCCACCACGCGCCGCCAAGCCTCAACCTGGCTTTCACCTTCCAGCGCCAAAAGAGCCCGAGCATGTCCCACGCTGATTGTTCCACGTGAAACACTTTCCCGGATCGGCGGAGGCAGCTTTAGCAGCCGCAACGCATTGGCCACAACCGGCCGGCTCTTGCCCACTGCCGCCGCGATCTCTTCCTGCGTCATGCCGAACTCTGTCTGCAAGCGATAGTATGCTTCCGCCTCCTCCAGTGGCCCAAGATCCTCCCGCTGCAGGTTCTCCACCAAAGCCATCTGGACCATACTCACGTCATCCACGTCCACGACGATCACGGGGACCCGCGACAGCCCAGCCAGCTGGGCGGCCCGCCACCTCCGCTCACCTGCCACCAGTTGAAACTGCTCACCCTGGCGCCGAACCAGCAAGGGTTGAAGGATCCCGTGGCGGCGTATGGACTCAGCCAACTCCCCCAACTTGTCTGGATCGAAGGCCCTTCGCGGCTGAAAAGGGTTAGGTTGCACAGCACCGATGTCTACCGTTAACGGATCCGCGGCGCCTTCTACATCACTCTGCGAGATGAGAGCCTGCAGCCCGCGCCCCAGAGCCCGCCTCTGCACGCCCCAACACCTCCCCCGCCAACGCCATGTATGCCTCCGCCCCTTTTGAACGGGGATCATACACAATGATGGGTTGCCCGAAGCTCGGCGCCTCGCTCAGGCGCACGCTCCGGGGAATCACAGACTCGAACACACGGTCCCCAAAATGCTGGCGCACCTCTTCCATAACCTGCTGACCCAAGTTCGTCCGCGCGTCATACATGGTGAACACCACACCCAGAATGGTCACGTCCTTGTTAAGATGGCGCTGAACCAGGGACAGGGTGTTCATCAGCTGCCCAAGCCCCTCCATTGCGTAATACTCACACTGAATCGGCACGATCACCTTCGACGCCGCGGCAAGCGCGTTAATGGTTAAGAGCCCCAGACTGGGCGGACAATCCATGATCGTATAGTGAAAACGGTCCTGGACCGGCTCCAGCGCATCCCGAAGCAAATACTCGCGCCGCATCCGACCGACCAGTTCGATTTCCGCTCCCGCCAGGCGCAAGCTCGCCGGTGCTAACCACAGACGCTCATAAGCCGTCGGTCGAATCACATCCGCCATCTCGGCGCCGTTAATCAACACGTCATAAAGGCATTGGCTCACCTCCCCCTTCTCCACGCCAACGCCGCTCGTCGTGTTACCCTGAGGGTCCACATCCACCAAGAGGACATTCCGGCCCCGTGCTGCCAAACACGCGGCCAGATTGACAGCGGTAGTGGTCTTGCCCACTCCACCCTTCTGGTTAACGATCGCGATCGGAATCGCCAAGATCATCCCTCCCCTGAACGGCCGCCTTCCGCCGACGCGTTGGACGCTTGCCGACAACCACCTCGATCCAGTACCTCTGAGCACTGCCCTCCTCGTGCCACTCCACAGGGATACCGCTCTCCCGCATCTGTCGAACCATCTGCAAGACCGAGTTTCTGAACAGGCGGGCGTCCTTGAGAATGTAGACAACCTTTCGCTTACGGGAACTGCGTTTCCCCGCCTGGGCCTGCCGCACCAAAGCCTCCGCCTGTGCAACACTCAGCTGCCGATCCACGATCTCGCGCGCCAAGCGCTCCTGCTCCTCTGCGCTCTCAAGGCGGAGCAAAGCACGAGCGTGCCGCTCGGAGATTATTTCCCGGGAAATAAGCTCTTGAACGCCAGCGCTCAGGCGCAGTAAACGCAGCTTGTTCGCCACCGAAGACTGGCTTCTACCCAAGCGCCCGGCCAGCAACTCCTGCGTGAGTCCAAATTCTTCCATCAGCCGCTGATATGCACGGGCTTCTTCCACGGCCGACAGATTCTTCCTCTGCAGGTTCTCGATGAGGGCCGCCTCAGCCATCTCCCGTGGGCTCATTTCCACGATCCGCACGGGAATCCGCCCGAGGCCCAGCTGGCGCGCCGCCCGCAATCTACGCTCACCCGCCACCAGCACAAAGACGTCGGGTCGCTCCGAAGAACGCACCACCACCAATGGCTGTAAAACACCATGCGCCCGGATGGATTCCGCCAAAGCGTTCAGCTCGCCCGGGTCCTCCACTGTGCGTGGCTGGTACGGGTTTGGCTGCACCTGTTCCGGGGCGACCCAAAGGAGCTGAGCGGAGCTTTGGTCTGCAGGCTCGCCTCCCGGCCCTGGAGAGAGGCCTATCCCGCCGAATCCCTGCGCAGCATCCACTGTCTCCCCCGCGGGGCCAGCTGGGGGCTCCGGTGAGGGCTCCGGTGGGGGCCCAGGTGGAGGCGCAGGCAGCGAAACCTGGCTGGCAGTGCCAGTCACCGCCCCCCGCATCCCGTCCACGTCCGCCGCGCTCCACCCTTCCGCGCCGGCAGCCTCCGTCCCCGCGTCCCTGCCGGCGTCAGCCAACACCCGGCTCCCGGATCCCCCGGCCTCCGAGCCATCCGATTCCGCCGGAAGGACCCGACTTTCTCCCATCCGTGTCTGCCGGTCGCCAAGAGCCACCCACATCACCAACCCGTCTTCACAAGCCCTGGCCCACTCCACGCGCCATGGTCCGCGGAAAACCGCAGACAAAACAGGAAACTGCAATCACACCTGCACTACTTTTCGGCGCCTCAAAAACGTTTCCTTCCATAACGCGAATCGCCCCGAATGAGGGCCACGATCACACCGTAGCCGCAGAACAACGCCAGGCCCGGGCGCACCCCAACGGCCGCCGCTGCGGCACCCCTGCGCGCCGGGGAAACTCCTGCGGCGTTTCCTGCGTCTTCCGGAAGACCACCAGGGAACGGCCCTCGCCACCCGAGGGCAGCACGAATTCATCCACACCCTCCAGCCTGCCGCCCAGGCGCTCAGCCGCATTTTGCCACTCCTTGGCCTCCTCCCGGCCCCTGGGTCCCCGGTATAATACCGCGCACCCGCCCAGCCGGACCAAAGGGAGACAATATTCCAACACCACAGGCATCGGCCCCACGGCCCTGGCCACGGCCGCATCAAAACTCTGACGCCAGGCGTCGTTCCGCCCCACTTCTTCGGCGCGTCGAGAAATCACTTCCACATGCGACAAAGACAAACGCGCCACACATCTCCGCAGGAAATCCGCCTTCTTCCCCGTGGCCTCCACCAGCGCCACCCGCCAGCCCAGCCCCCGTAGCAGGATCGCCAGCGGAATCCCCGGCAGCCCACCGCCGCTGCCGACGTCCACCAAGGAGCCCCCGCCCCCGCCGGATTCGTGGCGCGCCCGAACCTCACGGGCCAACGCCCGCCACCCGGCCACGGAGTCGACCAGATGTTTGTGCACCACTCCCTCCGGATCCACCACCGCCGTGAGGCCCGCCATGCGGGCTTCTGTCCCCAAAAGGCGGCCATACTCCAAAAGCAGCCGGGCCTGATTTGCGTCCAAACCCACGCCCAGTTTCCCCGCTTCGCTCACGAGCGCCGGCAGCCATTCACCCCACCCCCCGGGCTCCGCCCAGGCCCCCCGGCCTCCGCTCATTCCTGCACCCTCAGCCACGGCCTTCACCTTCCCCCGTGCCCTCTCCCCGACCACGGGCTCTGGACATCCTGTCCAGGTGGAGCAAAACGATGCTCACATCCGCCGGCGAGACTCCGGAAATCCGCGCCGCCTGGCCCACAGAAACAGGTCGCACCCGCTGGAGCTTCTCCCGCCCTTCGTTGCTCAAGCCGGGGATGGCCGCATAATCCAACCCCTCCGGAATCCGGCGGTCCTCCAGACGCCGAAACCTCTCCACTGCTGCCTGCTGGCGGGCGATGTACCCGGCGTACTTGACCTCCTGCTCCACGTTCTCCAGCACCTGTTGCGCAGCCAGGGGTTCCCACCGCCGACAGCCCCGGCGCAACGGCTCCCGCCAGTCCTGATCCATCAGCTGTTCCGCCGCCGCCAGAGCCAGGACCTCATCGATGCGGATCTCCGGCCGCCGCAGCAGCTCCTCTAGGGACATCCCGTCCCGCACGGGTGCGCTGCCCCGCTCCGCCAGCCAGCGGGCCACGAAGGGCGTGTTCCCCAGGCGCCCTCGAGCAAGGGCCCGCCGCAGCGCTCTCTCTCCCTCCAGCTTGGCCTCTACCATCCGCAGCCGCTCCGGCGGCAGCAGACCCACCTCCCGAGCCACGTCCCATAGGCGCACATCGGCATTGTCTTGCCGGAGCAACAGGCGGTACTCCGCCCGCGAAGTCAACATCCGGTACGGCTCCCGGGTACCCCGCGTAACCAGGTCGTCGATCAGCACCCCGATGTAAGCCCGATCGCGCCCGAGAATCACCGGCGCCAGCCCCTGCACGTAACGCGCCGCGTTAATCCCCGCCAGCAGGCCCTGCGCCGCCGCCTCTTCATATCCGGAGGTTCCGTTGATCTGCCCGGCGGCAAACAGCCCCTCCCACCCTTTGACCGCCAAAGACGGCCACAACTGCAGAGGGTCCAGCGCGTCGTATTCAATGGCATAGCCTAACCGCGTAATAAAGGCATGCTCCAGCCCGCGGATCATGGCCACCATCCTCCTCTGCACATCTGCCGGCAACGACGTGGAGAGGCCTGCCAGATACATTTCCCCGCTCTCCCAGCCCTCGGGCTCCACAAACAGCTGGTGCGCAGGCTTGTCGGGGAAGTCGTGGACCTTGACCTCGATGGAAGGGCAGTAGCGGGGCCCGACGCCCTGGATATCCCCGCTGTAGACGGGCGCCCGGTCGAAATTCTCAGCGATGAGCTCGTGCACCCGCTCATTGGTGTACGTCAGCCAACAGGGAAGCTGCCGGTCTGCAGGCACGCGGCGCGCAGAAAAAAAGGAAAAGCCGGTGTGAACATTCTCCCCCGGCTGGATGGCCATCTTGCTGAAGTCCAGCGAGTCCTTGGCCACCCTGGGGGGAGTGCCCGTCTTGAACCTCTGGAGGGAAAGGCCCATGGCCTTCAGCTCTTCGGAAAGCTGGCCGGAGGTGATCTGTGCCTGGGGCCCGCTAACCACCTGTGTGGAACCCACATGGACCAGGCTGCGCAAATAGGTACCCGTGGTCAGCACCACCGCCCGGCCACGGATTTCTTCGCCGGTCCACATGCGGACGCCGCAAACCCGCTGCCCCTGCAACACCAAACCCGTGACGATCCCCTGCTGGATATCCAGGTTTGGCGTATTCTCCAGCACCGTCTTCATGCGCGCATGGTAACGGCGCTTGTCCGACTGTGCCCGCAGCGCCCGTACGGCCGGGCCCTTCTGGGTGTTGAGCATGCGGATCTGCACATACGTGGCATCGGCATTCCGCCCCATTTCGCCGCCCAAGGCGTCCACCTCCCGCACAAGATTGGCCTTGGCGGGGCCGCCGATGGACGGGTTGCAGGGCATATGAGCGATGTTCTCCATGTTGATGGTCAGGCCCAGTGTACGCCGCCCGAGGCGGGCTGCAGCCAGCGCGGCCTCGCACCCGGCGTGGCCCAGGCCCACCACGATCACGTCATACTCACTTGCCGATGCAGAACCGCCCGAAAATCTCATCTAGAAGCTCCTCTCCCACTGACTCCCCGACGATCTCGCCCAAAGCGCTCACAGCCAGGCGCAAATCTCCGCTGGCCAGATCCATGGGCATGCCGTCCGCCAGGGTTTTCTCGGCGGCAGCCAACGCCTCCGCCGCCCGGCGTAGCAGATGCTCGTGGCGGGCATTGATCACCACCACAGCGCCTAACCGCCCCTGCGCCGGCCCTACAGATTGCTCCACCACAGCTCGCCGCAGATTGTCCATCCCCAGGCCTGTCTTGGCCGATACCCGAACTCGCGGTTTGTCCCCCCAGAACCGCTGCAGCTCCTCCCCGGTGAGAACCTGGCCCAGGTCGGCCTTGTTCAACACCAGGATGGCCGCATGGGCAGCCACCATATCCCGGATCTGCCAGTCTTCCTGGCTCAGCGGCTGGCTTCCGTCCACCACCAGAAGGAGGAGGTCCGCCGCCTGTAACGCCGCGCGCGCCCTCTCCACGCCAGCCTGCTCCAGGCGATCCGCCGGGCGGCGGATTCCGGCCGTATCCCAAAGCCTCACCGGCACCCCGTCCAGGTTCGCCCATTCTTCCACCACGTCCCGGGTGGTGCCGGGGACCTCCGTAACGATAGCCCGCTCCTGCTGTACCAGGGCATTGAGCAGACTGGATTTGCCGGCATTGGGCCTGCCCACAATGGCCGTGGTGACCCCCTCATGGAAGGCCCGGCCCGCCGGAGCCGTGGCCAGCAACGCCTCCACCTGCTGCCGGGCGTCTGCCACCACCGCCTGCACCTGCTCCACCGGCCGCACGGGAATATCCTCATCCGGGAAATCCACGGTCGCCTCGATCTCGGACACAACCCCCAGAAGGTCGCGACGCATGGCCTTCACAGCCCTGGAAAGGGCGCCGTCCATCTGCTGGACCGCCATGCGCAGGCCCGCGTCGCTGCGCGCCTCCACCACGGACAGCACAGCCTCGGCCTGCGCCAGATCAATGCGGCCATTCACGAAGGCGCGCCGGGTGAACTCACCGGGTTCCGCCAGCCTGGCGCCCCGGCGCAGGCACTCCGACAACACCCGCTGTACCGCGGCCATGCCGCCGTGACAGCTGATCTCCGCCACATCCTCGCGGGTATAGCTGAAGGGCGCCGGCATCCAGGTGACGATGACCTCGTCGATGACCTGCCCCTGTCCGTCCACGGCGCGGCCCAGATGGACCTCCCAGCCCCGGCGGCGCCGCACCAGCGGCCCTCTCCGCCCCTGCACCACCTGCGAAACCACCGAGAACGCCTCCGGCCCGCTGAGGCGCACCACGGCGATGCCGCCTATCCCGGGAGGCGTGGCCACCGCCACAATGGTATCCACATCCTCGCCAACCGCCATACGTCCCACCCCCAGCCTGACACGAAACCGTCTGACAGGAGATTCTCACGCCTGACATCTGACAAAAGATCCTCACGCCTGACAAAAGAAGGGCCCGCTACCGGACCCTTCCCGCTGCCCACTCTCAATTGTGCCGCCCGAGAAACGACGCTATGCCCCTGCCGCCTTCGGCCGTGTCACGGCTGACGCCGCCCGCCGCCGTCGCGGCCCCCATGGGGAACCCGCCGGTAGCCGCGCACCGGCACCCGCCCGCCGGGCTGCCCACCGGGCTTGCGGCTGCTGTTCACCCCATCCTTGAGGGCGATGACCACGTGCCGCGCAGGCTCGTCGCCCTCACTATACGTGGTAACCTCCGGGTCGTCCTGCAAAGTGGTGTGGATGATGCGCCGCTCCTGGGGCGTCATGGGCTCCAGCACCTGCCGGCGGCCGTAGGATTTCACCCGGGCCGCCAGCCTGAAGGCCAGATGCCGCAAGGTCTCCTCCCGCCGTTGCCGGTAGCCTTCGGCATCCACCACCAGGCGGACCCACTGGCCACCCGGCAGATTTGCGGCCACATTGACCAGGTACTGCACCGCATCCAGAGTCTGGCCGCGACGGCCGATCATAAGCCCCAGGCGCGGCCCTTCCAGATTCATAAACACGTACTCCCCGTCGTCCCGGGTGTCGATCTGCGCCTCCACACCCATGCGCTGGGCCAGGCCGGCCAGAAATTCCCGGGCCCTTTCCACCTTCGCCGCCCGTTCCGCCCCGGCTACGGCCGGGCCCTCTGCCGCGCAGGGCGTCTCTTCGCGTTCCGGCCCCGGGGCCTCAGCCCCGGCCCCGCCTTCCAGGGCGTCCTTTTCAGACGGCTCCGCAACCGGCGGCCGCACCGGTGCCGGCGCCGGCACCACCGTCCTGTCCACCGGAGCTTGCGCCGCCGGCGTCTGGGAACCCGGGCCTGGGCTTGGCCCCCGCTGGCCATCCGCCGGGACAAGCTGCCGGACCACCAACCTCACGCGGGCGGAGCGGCCTGCCAACAAACCCAGCAGCCCCTTGCCTCCGGGGTCCAGCACCTCCACATTCACGTCGTCGCGGTCCACGCCCAACGTCTCCAGCCCTTCCCGGACTGCCTCATCCACCGTGCGCCCGCTGACGATGATTTCCCTCATTTAGCTCCCGTTCCCCCTTTGGGAAGCTGAAACTGCCGGTTCATATAGATCTGCTGCACCCACGAGAAGACGTTGGAGACGATCCAGTACAGCACCAGTCCGGAAGGCAGGCTTACGCTGATCCAGGCCATCATGATCGGCATGAACAGCACCATGGTCTTTTGGGATGCATCCCCCGTGCTGGTGGACTGCATCTGGAAATACATTGTGACTCCGTTCAGAATCGGGAGCACCCAGTATGGATCCGGCTTGGCCAGGTTCGACAACCACAGAAACCCGGCGCCGCCGTAGGGGAAATCACGGAAGACATAGTAAAGGGCGATGAAGACGGGAAATTGCAGCAGCAAAGGCAAGCAGCCACCGAAGGGGTTCACCTTGTGCTCCTTGTACAGGTCCATCATCCGGCGTTGGTACTCCTGGGGCCGGTCCTTATACTTCTCCTGGAGCTCCTTGAGCTTCGGGGCCAGCTCCCGCATGCCGGCCATGGCCCGGACCTGGCTGATGGTCAGGGGGTACAGCAGAAGCCGTACGGCCAACGTCAAGAGGATGATGCCTACGCCGTAGCTGTTGGTAATCTGGTACAGGACCCGCAAGACCTCTGTCAATCCTTGGACGATCCAATGGAAAACGCCCAAAATCCCTCGCCTCCCTGGGCGCGGCACAATCCGCGCCAAAGCCGCCGTCAGGCTTTCGTCTGACCTTTGCCCGCCTGTGCCTTTGGGCCTGGCCAACCTTCCGGCACGGGGTCAAACCCCCCTGGGCTGAAAGGGTGGCAACGGGCGATGCGCCGCAGCGCCAGCCATCCACCTCTGAGCGAGCCAAACCGCTGCAGCGAAACCGCCGCGTATTCCGAGCAGCTGGGGTAAAAGCGGCAGGTTGGCGGCATCAACGGCGAAAGATAGCGCTGGTAAAACCGGATGATACGGACCAAAAAGGATGTCACTGCGGTTTCCTCTGCTGAACACCCGCCCGACCCAGAGCATCGGACAGGGCGTGTACCAGATCCTGGTATTGCGCATCCGAAGCCGCGGGCTTGGCCACGACCACCAAATCGTAGCCGGGAGCCAGGTCAAAGCGCCGGATGGCCTCACGCAGACGCCGCTTCACAAGATTCCGGGCGTGAGCCTTGCCAACTTTCTTGCTCACTGTGATACCCACCCGTGTTGCCCTGGACCCGTTCCGCGAACAATACAAAACAAGCAGCCGTTGCCCCACTACACGACCGCGCCGGTACGCCCTGCGAAAATCCCGGGACGACCGCAGGCGGAGCACCCTCCTGCGCCCGCGGCCTTCGGGGCTCCCTGGTCGGTGCGGCCCATCCGGGCCCTGAGAGCTTCCGGCCACTCCGCCGCTCACACCGTCAGGCGGTAGCGGCCCTTGGCCCGACGGCGAGCCAAAACCCGCCTGCCCTGCGGCGTGGCCATGCGGGCCCGGAAACCATGGACCCTCTTGCGATGTAGGATACTGGGCTGAAAAGTACGCTTCAAGGTGACGCAGCCTCCCGATGTTGCAATCAGAGAAATTATAAATCAGCGCTTTGCGCGGCGTCAAGGCGCACCCAGTCGCCGGCCGGCGCCACAAGCCCGCAGGCAGGCACCGCCTGCCGCACGGCGGCCGCCGCCGGCAGTGGAGCCGGCCTGCGCATCTCCCGGCACCTCCGGCCCCCAAGCCCGTCCGGGCCCAGTTATGCACAGCTTGTGGATAAACCTGTGCATAACCCCGAACTCTCTTTCCATCCCGCGCTGCCACAACCGCCATTGTACTTCGGCATATCGTCCACCACGCCTCCGTTTCTCAGAACCCTGTATCTCCCGCTGTTATCCCCAGCGGCCCTATCCCCAGGGTTGTGGGAACTCCCTTATCCCCAAACTATCCCCTGCCTGTTGATAACTTTGTTGGCAAACTGCCGACACATTCTCAAAACCCAAGCTCCGCTCGGCCTGCTTGTCCCCATTCCCGCCGCTGTGGATAACCAGTCCCTCCAAAGCCGCCCGGCTGCGTACCCCTATCCACCAGAGAATCGAAACCCCCGCCGATTGCTTGACAACCTACAGCCTACCCCGGTTTACCACCGAGAATCCTCCCCTGTGGATAAGTTGTGGATAAACCTGCGGCCGAAAGGCAGATCCATCCCCAGCTTCATCCCCAGGGGGAAGGAAACCCCTCCGGGCCTCGCGAAGCAATCTGCCCGGATTCACCGACGGAGGGTCACCCATGCAACAAAATGAGCTGCAAAATCTATGGGAGGAATCGCTGGCCCTGGTTCAGGCCAGGCTGGCCCAGCCCAGCTACGAATTGTGGCTGCGCAACACGCAGCCTCTCTCATACGATCCCATCACCCGCACCTTGGTGGTACAATTCCCCAACGAGACCGCCCGTCGCTGGGTGGCGAACCGTTACGCGCCCTTGCTGCGGAAGACCCTAACCTCCCTGATGGGGCATCCATGCCAGCTCCGGCTCATCACCGGCCGGGCCGGCTCCGCCCCCGATGACTCCGGCCCCGGATCATCCGAGGCGCCGGATCGTCCCGTCTCGTCCGGCGGCGAGCCCGTCCCTGGCTTGACATCGACGCCCGGCACCCCCGATGGCAACGAAGGCCACGGCGCTTGGTCTGCCGGTGCCTCCCAAGAGGCTCCCGCCCTGAACCAGCGCTATACATTTGACACTTTTGTGGTGGGTGAAAGCAACCGCTTCGCTCATGCCGCAGCCCGGGCCGTGGCTGAGCTGCCGGCGCACAACTATAACCCGCTCTTCATCTACGGCGGCGTGGGGCTGGGGAAGACCCACCTCATGCACGCCATCGGCCACGAGACTTTGCGGCTCCACCCGGGTATGCGTGTGGTGTACGTAACCTCCGAAACCTTCACCAATGACCTCATCAATGCCATCCGGGACGAAGACACCGAGGCTTTCCGCAACCGTTATCGCACCATCGACCTTCTTCTGGTGGACGACATCCAGTTCGTGGCCAACAAGGAGCGGACGCAGGAGGAGTTCTTCCATACGTTCAACGCCCTGTATGAGGCCAACAAGCAGATTGTGATCTCCAGCGACCGGCCTCCCAAAGAGATCCCCACCCTGGAGGATCGCCTGCGCTCCCGGTTTGAGTGGGGGTTGCTCACGGATATCCAGGCACCGGACCTGGAGACCCGCATCGCCATCCTGCGAAAGAAGGTCAGCATGGAGCACTTGGCGGTGCCGGACGCAGTCCTCAATTTCATCGCCAACCAGATCCATTCCAACATCCGGGAACTGGAGGGCGCCTTGATCCGCGTGGCCGCCTACGCTTCCCTGACGTACAGGCCCATCACAGTGGAGCTGGCCAGCGAGGCCCTCAAAGACCTGGCCCCCAGCTCCCAGCGTAACCCCATTACCATCGAGCGGATTCAGGCTGCCGTGGCGGAGCAGTTCTCCTTGCGCGCAGCGGATATGAAAGCCAAGAACCGTTCCCGGGCTGTGGCCTTCCCGCGCCAGATCGCCATGTACCTGGCCCGCGAGCTTACCGATGCCTCCCTGCCGCGCATCGGCGAGGCCTTCGGCGGCCGCGATCACACCACGGTAATCCACGCCTACGAACGAATCCAGGAGAGCCTCCGCCAGGATCCCGCCCTGGCGGAGCTGATTCAGAAGGTCATCCGCCGGCTGCAGAACTAACGCAGCCGGCCCCTTCTTGATCCATCCCATTCACGATCCCCATTTGCACCCTCTTTTTCGACCGTTCTGGGGAGGACTCGTTCTGGGGATAACTGCGTCCTGCCGTACACAGCCCATGTGGACAGATCCCCCAGGCTCCGCCAGGTTTCCGGGGCCTTATCCACAAACCCACAGCCTCTACGATTACGAGTTTCTTCTCCCTAACCTACAACCTTATGTCCTTCCCCGCCGATTTTATGATATAGTTTTACGGTGACAGATTTTCGTACAGACTCGCCGCATTTGGTCTACCTCTGCGGCAGGCAAAGGCAGGGAGGCAGCAGTCATGTTCTTCCGCTGCGAACGGGAGCCCTTTCTTCAAGCCATTCAGGCAGCGCAACGGGCCGTCTCCAGCCGCACCACGTTGCCGATCCTGAGCGGCTTGCTTCTCAACCTGGAAGACGGCACACTGACCGTCACCGGCACCGACCTGGACCTGGGCATCGAAACCCAGTTCGGCGTGGAGCAGAAAGAGCCCGGGGCCATGGTCCTGGACGCGCGCGCTCTGGCTGACATCGTCCGGCGCCTGCCCGACCGGCAGGTAGAATTGAGCCTGGACGCTGCCACCCATCTGGCCCGCATCACCTCCGGTCCGGCACATTTCGAGATCCACTCTCTGGACGCAGCGGATTACCCCGCACTGCCCGACCCCGGGGAAGGCCTGCAGTGGTCGGTGTCTTACCCGGTCCTCAGGCAACTGATCCGGTTCACCACCTTTGCCGCGGCCAACGACGATACCCGTGCTTCCCTAAACGGCGCGCTGCTGGAGCTCGAGGATGGCGAGGCCCACATGGTGGCCACGGACTCTTACCGGCTGGCTCTGTTTGTGCAGCCCCAGGGTGCGGCGACATCTGTCAAGGCGCTTATTCCTGCCCAGACCTTGCAGGAGGTGGCCAAACTCCTGGTAGACGTGCCCGAGGCCCAGGCCCAGATCACCCTGGGGAAGTCCCATGCCCTATTTCAGCTGGGATCCACCCGGGTTGTGACGCGCCTGATCGACGCCACTTTCCCCAACTACCGCCAGATCATTCCGGCCAGTTTCGTAACGGAAACGGTGGTGGATCGGCTGGCCCTGCAAAGCGCGTTGGAGCGTGCTTCACTGCTGAGCCGCGGCGGCGCAGTCATCGTCAAGATGGAAATCAGCGCAGACCAGCTGCAGATATCCGCCAGCGTACCGGACGAAGGCGACTACCGGGAGGCGCTCCCTGCACAATCCACCGGGGAGGATCTCGAGGTGGCGTTCAATGCCCGCTATCTGTTGGACGCCTTGCGGGTGATCCCCAACGCCGCAGTGCGGCTACGCTGTACCGGCAGCCGCAGCGCCTCCCTTTTAATGCCGGAGGGACCGCTGGCCGGGGGGCCTGCAACGGCCACCAGCCCGGCGCCGGACGCTGCCCGCCAGCAGGGAGACGCGCCCGCGGCGCCGGAAGAGGCCGGCGGTGCCTCCGCGGAGTCCGCCTCCGGCGGCCGTTTCGTGTACATGGTCATGCCGGTGATGTACCGGTGAGCGAAACGCGGGTCGTCAGCATCCACACGCCCACCATCCGCCTGGACCAGTTCCTGAAATGGGCCGGGGCAGCGCCCACTGGAGGGCAGGCGAAGCAGCTCATCGGCTCCGGCCAGGTCCTGGTCAACGGCCGGACCGAAACCCGCCGTGCCCACTCTCTATCTGACGGGGATCAGGTGGAGGTGGCCGGCTCGGGGCTGTGCCTACAGGTCCAGTATCGCCCCGGCCGCTGAAGGGGCCGTGCGCTGTGCATCTGGCCACTCTGCGCCTGCAGAATTTCCGGAATTACCCCGCCTTGGAGCTGCCCCTGCAGCCGGGCGTTCACCTCATATTAGGGCGGAACGCCCAGGGAAAGACTAACCTTCTGGAAAGCATCGCCTATCTAGCCTTAGGACGGTCCTTCCGCGTTGCGTCCGACCGGGACCTGATCCGCTGGGGCGCGCCGGAAATGCGGGTGGCAGCCGGCGTGGACGGCCGGCTGGGACGGTTTACTCTGGAGCTCGAATATTCCTGGCGTCCCGGTGAAGGCGCCACCAAGCAAGCCCGGCTCAACGGCCTCAAGGTGGAGCGGCTGTCGCAGCTTTTGGGCAATTTGCTGGTGGTGGTGTTCACGCCGGGGGACCTGGAGCTGGTGAAAGGCCCCCCCGCCTGCCGGCGGCGCATGCTGGACACGGAGCTGGTGCAGCTCAACGCCGGCTACCGCTCGGCCTTCGCCCGCTACCAGAGGGCTCTGGCACAGCGCAACAGCGTCCTCCGGGCCTGGCAGGCGTCCGGGTCCGCCGCCGAGCCGCCCCCGCTGGCCGCCTGGGACCAGGAGTTGGCGGAAACGGGGGCCCGGTTGGTGGTGGGCAGATTGCAGGCCGTGGCCCGCCTGCGGAAACTGGCAGCCGAAGCCCATGCGGCTCTGGCCGGGGGCAGCGAACGCCTGGAATTGGGGTACGAGTGCTCCCTGGGCGGAAAGAGGAATTGTTTGGCCAATGACGAAGTGTACCTTTTTGGAGGAAGCCCGGAGTCCCCGGCTCCGGACGTGACCAGCCTCACAGAGGTGTTTCTTTCCGAGCTACACCAGCGCCGCCCGGAAGAAAGGCGGCGGGGAACGACTCTGGTGGGGCCCCACCGTGATGACCTGGCGCTGTGGCTGGACCGACGGGACGCACGGATCTACGCTTCCCAGGGCCAGCAGCGGACCGTGTCGTTGGCGCTGAAGCTGGCAGAGGTCCGGTACTTTCAACAGGTGGCCGGGGAGTTTCCGGTGCTTTTGTTGGACGACGTGCTGTCGGAACTGGACGAAGGCCGCCAGACGGCCCTGGCGCAGGCGCTGGGACCCGTCACGCAGGTCTTTTTGACTGCCACAGCCCTAAGTCCGGGCTTGCGGGACGTGTGGCCCGGTTCCTTCGAATACGAGGTCCAGGACGGGAAGGTGACCAGGCGGGGGTGAGCCGGGATGTTCCTGCACGTCGGCGGGGATGTGGTATTGTCTTTATCGGACGTCATCGTGATCTTGAGCCTGGAACAGGCCCCGGTGGCCGTGCGGGACGAGTACGTCCATCGCGCTGCCCAGCAGGGAGAGCTCTTCAACGTGGGGGAGGAGCCGCCCAAGTCGTGTATAGTGACCCGCAAGGGGGTTTTTCTCTCACCGGTTTCCAGCTTTACGCTGAAGAGGCGTGCGGAGGACCCGCTCGGCTACCTGGAGGAACTGACCATCCCCGTTTATGTGCCGCCGGCAAGTCCTGCCCGCCGCTCGCGGCGGTCCGGCCACCCACCGGACCCAGCCCGGCCCTCTGCACGCAAACGCCCGTAGTTTGGCCGGTATCAGGAGGAATGGATGTTGGCAAGAGACGGCGAGAGCACTCAGGCAGCCCGGCGTCTGCCGGATGTGGAAGAGTTGCGCCCGGAAGGCGAGTATAACGCTGAGCAAATCCAGGTCCTGGAGGGCCTGGAGGGTGTGCGGCGCCGCCCCGGCATGTATATCGGCGACACCGGCGAGCGGGGGCTGCACCACCTGATCTACGAAGTGGTGGACAACAGCGTGGACGAGGCCATGGCCGGGGTGTGCAACCGCATCGAAGTGCGCTTGCAACCGGATGGATCCGTGCGGGTGGAGGACAACGGCCGCGGCATCCCGGTGGACGTCCACCCGAAAATGGGGATCTCCGCCTTGCAGGTGGTGCTCACCATGCTCCATGCCGGCAGCAAGTTCGGCGGCGGAGCGTACAAGGTTTCCGGCGGCCTGCACGGTGTGGGCGTTTCCGTGGTCAATGCCCTGTCCGAATGGCTGGTGGCCGAAGTGCGCCGCGACGATGGCAAGTTGTACCGCCAGAAGTACGTCCGCGGCCACGCGGTGACGCCGGTGGAAGCGGCAGGGATCGCCCAGGGCACGGGCACCACCATTACCTTCAAGCCCGATCCGGAGATCTTCGAGACCGTGGAATTCGTGCCGGAGATCATCTCCCGCCGCCTGCAGGAGTTGGCCTTTTTGAACAAAGGTCTGCGCCTGACCCTGATCGATGCCCGCCAGGGGGAGCCCAAGGAGTTCTCATACTATTATGAAGGGGGCCTGGTCTCCTACGTGGAGTACCTGAACCGCAGCAAGACGCCCCTTCATAAGGAGATCATCGCGTTTCGCCGCCAGGGGCCCGGGTGCGAGCTGGAGGTGGCCCTTCAGTACAACGACGGGTACCAGGAGAGCATTTTCCCGTATGCCAATAACATCCACACCACGGAGGGCGGTACCCATCTCACGGGTTTCAAGTCCGCGCTCACCCGGGTCATCAACGATTATGCCCGCCGTGCCGGGGTGATCAAGGAGAATTCCGAGAGCCTGGAAGGCGACGACGTGCGAGAGGGTTGCACCGCCGTCATCAGCGTGAAGCTGGAAGATCCCCAGTTCGAAGGGCAGACCAAGACCAAGCTGGGCAACACGGAGATCAAGGGCTTTGTGGATTCGGCGGTGGGAGATTATCTGGCGCAGTACTTCGAGCAGAATCCGGCGGTGGCCAAGAAGATCGCCGAGAAGGCGGCCAACGCCGCCCGGGCCCGGGAGGCGGCCCGCAAGGCCCGGGAGCTGACGCGGCGCAAGAACGCCCTCGAGATCTCGTCCCTGCCTGGAAAGCTGGCAGACTGCACCTGGACCGATCCAGAGAAATGTGAGATCTATCTGGTGGAGGGAGACTCTGCCGGCGGCACGGCCAAGCAAGGGCGGGACCGCCGCTTCCAGGCCATCATGCCTCTGCGCGGCAAGATCCTCAATGTGGAAAAGGCCCGCATGGACAAGATCCTGAACAACAATGAGATCCGGGCCATGATCACGGCGTTCGGAACCGGCATCGAGGACGAGTTCGATCTGTCCAAGAGCCGTTACGGCAAGGTCATTATCATGACCGATGCAGACGTGGACGGGGCCCACATCCGGACGCTGCTTTTGACGTTTTTCTACCGCTATATGCGCCCGTTGGTGGAAAACGGCCGGGTGTACATCGCTCTGCCGCCTCTTTATCACGTGCGCAAGAACAAAAACAGCTACTATGCGTACAGCGACAAAGAGCTGGAGGATCTGTTGAAGCGCATCGGCCGGCAGGGCATCGTGGTCCAGCGCTACAAGGGCTTGGGCGAGATGGATGCCGAGCAGCTCTGGGAGACCACCATGAACCCGGAGACCCGCACCATTCTGCAGCTGAAGATGGAAGACGCCATCGCTGCCGACGCCATTTTCAGCACACTCATGGGCGAACAGGTGGAACCGCGGCGCAACTTTATCCAGGAGCACGCCAGCGAGGTGGAGAATCTGGACGTCTGAGCCTGCTTCTCCCGGAGTGCCTCCGGCCATCCGGGAGGCTGGCTGAACCAGCACGCCTTGGAGGGAACCATGGCCGATCAGCTCGAGGGAAAAGTCGTCCCCATTGATCTAGAACACGAGATGCGCCGGTCCTACATCACCTACGCCATGAGCGTCATCGTGGACCGGGCTTTGCCCGACGTGCGGGATGGTCTGAAGCCCGTGCAGCGGCGGATCCTTTACGGCATGCGGGAACTGGGGCTGGATCCGGACAAGCCGCATAAGAAGTCCGCCCGTATTGTGGGCGAAGTCATGGGAAAATACCATCCCCATGGCGACATGGCCATTTACGACTCCATGGTCCGCATGGCCCAGGATTTCTCCTATCGCTATCCGCTGGTGGACGGTCACGGCAATTTCGGCTCCGTGGACGGCGATCCGCCGGCTGCCCCCCGCTACACGGAAGCCCGCCTGTCCGGCCCGGCCATGTACATGCTGGCGGACATCGACAAGGATACGGTGCCGTTCGTGCCCAACTTCGATGAGACCCTGGAGCAGCCGGCGGTGCTGCCTTCCCGCTTCCCCAACTTGCTGGTGAATGGGGCAGAGGGCATCGCCGTGGGCATGGCCACCAACATTCCGCCCCACAACCTGGGCGAAGTGGTGGATGCCCTGACGTACATGATCGATCATCCAGACGCCACGCTGCAGGAGCTGATGCGTTTCATCAAGGGGCCCGATTTTCCCACCGGCGCCGTGATTCTGGGTAGGGACGGCATCCGCAGCGCGTACGAAACAGGCCGGGGCAGCATCAAGGTCCGCGCCAAGGTGCATATAGAAGAAACCCACGGAAATCGTCAGCAGCTGGTGGTCACCGAGCTGCCTTACATGGTGAACAAGGCGGCCCTCATCGAGAACATCGCCCAGCTGGTGCGTGAGCGCAAGGTGGACGGTATCACGGACCTGCGCGATGAGTCGGACCGCGAAGGCATGCGGGTGGTCATGGAGCTGCGCCGGGATGTGCAGCCACGGGTGGTGCTCAACCAGCTTTTCAAGCACACGCAGATGCAGGACACGTATGGGGCCATCCTGCTGGCCCTGGTGGACGGAACCCCCCGCATCCTTGGCCTGCGTGACATGCTCTACTATTATCTGGAGCACCAGCGGGACGTGGTCACCCGGCGGTCCCGCTTTGAACTGGCCAAGGCGGAGGAGCGGGCCCACATTCTGGAAGGTCTGCGCATCGCCCTGGACCACCTGGACGAGGTCATCGCCATCATCCGCGGCTCGCACACGGATGAGGAAGCCAAGCAGGCATTGATGGAACGCCTGGCTTTGTCTGAGAAGCAGGCCGTGGCCATCCTGGACATGCGTCTGCGCCGCTTGACAGGCCTGGAACGGGAGAAGCTGGAGGAAGAGTTTGCCGAGCTGCAGAAGACCATCGCCTACCTGCGCAGCCTGCTGGCGGACCCGGCGCTTTTGATGGGCGTCGTGAAAAAGGAGCTTCTGGCGGTCAAGGAGAGGTTCGGCGACGCCCGCCGGACGGAGATCCAGGCTCAGGTCGAAGATGAGCTGGATGAGGAAGACCTGATCCACGAGGAGCAGATTGTGGTCACCATCACCCACCAAGGCTACATCAAGCGCTGCCCGGTGGCTGCCTACAGGGTGCAGCGCCGCGGCGGCCGCGGCATTACTGCGGTGACCACGCGGGAGGAGGATTTTGTCGAACATTTGTTTGTCAACTCCACCCACGATTATCTGCTGATCTTCACCGACCGCGGCCGGGTGTTCCGGATGAAGGGGCATGAAGTGCCTGAAGCCGGCCGGTCCGCCCGGGGAACCGCCCTCGTCAATCTGCTTCCCGTGGACCGGGGCGAAATCGTGAGCGCCGTAATACCAGTGCGCTCATTTGAGCCCGATCTCTATCTGGTCATGGGCACCCGGCAGGGCGTGGTGAAGCGCACGGCCCTCAGCGAGTTTACCAATATCCGCGCCAACGGGCTGACTGCCATCCAGCTGGCGGAAGGCGACCAACTGGTGGGCGTGCGGCTGGTCAGGGACGATGCGGAGATCATCCTTGTCACTGCCCATGGGCAGGCCATCCGCTTCCCCGTCTCCGACGTCCGCCCCATGGGCCGGTCCGCCCGGGGAGTGCGGGGAATCCAGCTGGAGGGCGGGGACCAGGTCGTAGGCATGGATACGGTGAGGCCCGGCGCCCAGCTGTTGGTGGTAACCCGCTACGGCTTCGGCAAGCGCACGCCGTTGTCGGAGTACCGTGTCCAGAGCCGGGGCGGGAAGGGGCTCAAGACACTGCGGCTCACGCAAAAAAACGGGCCCATCGTAGGGATCAAGGCCACCGACCCCGGCCAGGAAATCATGGTCATCACCGCGTCCGGGATCATGATCCGCACCACGGCGGAATCCGTGAGCCAAACCGGGCGCGACACTCAAGGCGTGAAGGTCATTGCCCTGGATGCAGGGGACACTGTGGTGGCCCTGGCTCAGCTGGCGCGGGAGCAGGATGACCATG